>NZ_CANG01000962.1:0-914 GCF_000309315.1 Sedimentibacter sp. B4 | reverse complement strand
AAAGGTAAGAAATGCTGTAAAGATGAATGTGGAATTAATTCTTGCGAATCACAACAGAGAGTGTCTAACATGTTTGAGAAACGGCACATGTGAACTTCAGAAGCTTTGCGATGAGCTTGGTATTGATGATATTGAGTTCCAGGGAGTAAAAGAGAAGCTAAAATAGACAATCTGTCATATTCAATAGTAAGAGATTCAAGCAAGTGTATATTGTGCGGAAGATGTGTGTCCACATGCAGAGACGTACAAGGAATAGGCATACTTGATTTTACAAAAAGAGGCTTTAAAACAGAAGTTGCTCCTGCATTCGATTACAGCATGAAGGATGTTCCATGCGTATACTGCGGTCAGTGCATTCAGGCATGTCCTGTTGCAGCGTTGAGAGAAAGATCTTATATAGATGATGTATGGGATGCAATAGATGATCCGGAAAAATTTGTTGTAGTTCAGACTGCTCCTGCAGTAAGGGCATCACTTGGTGAAGAGTTCGGATATCCGGTAGGAACGGATGTTACAGGAAAAATGGTTGCAGCTTTAAAGAGGCTTGGATTTGATAAGGTATTCGACACAAACTTTTCTGCAGACCTTACAATACTTGAAGAAGGAACAGAGCTATTGAGCAGAGTGACAAACGGAGGAAAACTTCCAATGATTACATCTTGTTCACCTGGCTGGATTCGTTACTGCGAATTGAACTATCCAGAATTTTTGGATAATCTGTCTACATGCAAGTCACCTCAGCAGATGTTTGGAGCTATTGTGAAGTCATATTATGCAGAAAAAGAAGGAATTGACCCAAGCAAGATAGTGTCAGTTTCTGTAATGCCTTGCACTTCAAAGAAGACTGAAGCTAATAGACCGGAAATGGAAGTTGACGGATACAGAGATGTTGATATTCACTTACTACAAGAGAA
>NZ_CANG01000963.1:0-46290 GCF_000309315.1 Sedimentibacter sp. B4 | reverse complement strand
TATTGGAAAAATAACTAATTTAATATAAGAGGCTCTTACAATGAGTGTTTTGATTTAATAGATTAATTTTCTGATATTGTAGTTGTCGTATTATGGAAATTTAATAATTATCGACGGCAATAAAATTATATGTTAAAATATAAAAATAAATATTATTTTAGAAAGGGGATATTATGGCTCACTTTGCAAAACGCATGAAAAGCATGGAAAATTCAGCATATGTGGTTAAAAAACTATTTGGTGCTATGAATGATCCTGAAATTATATCTTTTGGAGGCGGAGCGCCTGCAAGGGAAGCACTGCCTGTTGATATTGTCCGTGAAATTTCAAATGACATAATGAGAATGGATTCAAGAGGAATTGAAGCACTTCAGTACGGTCCTGTAATGGGAACAGCTGACCTTAGGGAGGTTGTGGTTAATGAACTGCTTGCTCCAAAGGGAGTAGAAGCAAAAGCTGAAAATATCATAATCACCGGCGGAGGAATGGAAGCAATAAATTTATTGTGCCAGCTTTTTATTGATCCTGATGACATCATACTTGTTGAATCTCCAAGTTTTGTGCATTCAGTGGAAGTTTTTGAAATGTTCCAGGCAAAATGCATACCTGTTTCTATGGATGAAAACGGCATGATGACAGATGACCTTGAAGAAAAAATCATAAAGTACAAACCAAAGATGGTTTATGTAATTCCTACATTTCAAAATCCCACAGGCATAACCCTTTCGCAGGAAAGAAGAAAAAAAATTGCCGAGCTTGGAAGCAAGTATAACACAATCATTCTTGAAGATGATCCATACAGGGACATACGCTACAGCGGCAGCGATCTTTTGCCTATAAAATCTTTTGATAAAACCGGACATACAATTCTTGCCAACAGTTTTTCAAAGATTTTTTCAGCAGGAAGCAGACTTGGATACATATATGCTAATGATGAAATAACTGAAAAGCTCTTTGATGCAAAGACAGCAACAAATTCGCACACAGCAATGCTACCGCAGATACTTTGTGCAGAGTTTTTCAAAAGAGGATATTATCCTGCTCATCACAAGATGATCTGCGATTTGTATAGAGAACGAAGAGACGTTATGCTTGAATGCATAGACAAATTTTTCCCGGAAGGAACAAAGAGAACAACTCCTGACGGAGGATTGTTTGTATGGGTTGAGCTTCCTGAAAACATCAACACAACAGAGCTTCTTAAAGAATCTGTTTCAAATCCTGATGTAAAAGTTGCATTTGTTGCAGGTGAAGGTTTCTACGCTGAAGGCGGAGGAAAGGGAAGAAACTGCATGAGAATAAGCTATGGAGGTGTAACTCCGGAAAAAATTCGCATAGGTGCTGAAAAGCTCGGAAGACTTATTTTTTCGAAGGTTAAATAAATAAGCTAAATTAATTCCCTGCCCAGTCAGTATATGAATATGTTTCATACTGATCGGTCAGGGGTTCATTTTTAGGAGACTGAAATGGCAGAAGCAGGCTTTTTACATATTGCAGGAATGGCGTCAACCTTATTGTTAATTATGATAATCGGCGTTAATTCAGGAAAGAACATTAAAAATTCATCTGACTTTACAACAGGAGGAAGGAGCGCAAGCACATCACTTGTTGCAGGAGCCCTTATAAGTACGCTTATAGGAGGATCTTCAACCATAGGAACAGCGCAGCTTGCTTATTCTTACGGAATGTCCGCCTGGTGGTTCACCCTGGGCTCGGGTTTAGGATGTCTGTTGTTTGGGCTTTTTTTGTAAAGCCTTTCAGAAACAGCGGTTTTATTACCATTCAGCAGGTAATCAGCCATGAATATGGAAACTTTGCCGGAGTTGTTGCGTCCGTATTGAGTTCCTTTGGAATTGTTTTAAACATCGTGGCACAAATATTGTCAGCAAATGCACTGCTTACTGCAGTGTTTGGCATCAGACCGTTTCTCAGCGCTGCAATTACTGTGGCAATAATGATATGTTACGTGGTATTTGGAGGAGTTCTTGGGACAGGAATTCTTGGAAATGTAAAACTTGTGCTGACGTACATTGCAGTTGGTTTCGGAACATATAAAATTATGACTTTGAGCGGTGGATTTACTCCCATTTACAATGCTCTTCCCAAGGAACAATATTTCAACATGTTTGCCAGGGGCTTTGGAATTGATATTGGCTCATTGGTATCTGTTATCTTAGGAGTGCTTTGCGGGCAGACTTACGTGCAGACTATTTTGTCGGGAAGAAATGATATTGATGCGAAAAAAGCAACTGTAGCAGCAGCGTTATTGCTCCCACCTGTAGGATTAGGTGCTGTGTTTATTGGAATGTATATGAAAATAAACTATCCATTAATAGAATCAAGTCAGGCATTTCCCATTTTTGTATTGGAAAATATGCCTCCATTGCTTGGAGGTGCTGTTCTTGCAACACTCCTTTTAGCTCTTGTGGGAACTGGTTCCGGCATGGCTCTTGGATTTGGGACTATTGTGTCCAAAGACATTTACAAGAAATTTATAAGAAAAGATGCTGATGGAAAAAAGGAGCTTCTTGTCAGCAGGATTTTCATAGTTTTGTCTTTTCTCATTTCGGCTGCAATAGTGAGCATAAATAAGCAGACTGCAATTCTCACCTGGGGTTTTTTGGCTACGGGACTGAGGGGTACTGTGCTTTTGTTTCCTATGCTTGGGGCGCTTTTCTTCAAGGATAAAATTGACCATAGATTTGCTGTTGCATCGAGCATAGGTGGAATCACTGCTCATCTCACATGTGAATGTTTTTTGAACTCAGCTTTGATTCCTTGTTTGCAGGAGTGGGTGTTGGATTCATTATTTTTGTAGTTGGTGCAATCGTTAAAAAAATCGGCAGATTGTAATAAGATCTCCCTTGGGAAATTATTAATACTTGGTATTTGCTGGTGAATTTGAAATCAAAATTCGTAGGGGAGGACTACTGTCCTCCCGAATATAACAGAATTGTTGTATCAACAAACGGGCGGATACAAGACCCGCCTACGATATATAGAAATTTGTTTGTCAATAGTCTGACGGCAGCAATGGCTGCTGTTTTTTTTTATTATTTTAATTATTTTTCAATCATGCTGTAAAACATGGGAACAACAATCAAAGTAAGCAGTGTGGAAACCATAAGGCCTGTCATAAGAGCCACAGCCATTGGTGTAAAAAATGAACTTGCAGATAAAGCCAATGGTACAAGTCCAACCACTGTTGTTATTGTGGTAAGCATTATTGGGCGAAACCTTCTTCTAACTGAACTTTTGCAGGCTTCATCTATCGTTAATCCGTCGCGCCTTGCTCTGTTGATGTATTCAAGAAGAAGTATGGCGTTGTTTACAACAATTCCTATGAGCGACAAAAGTCCAAGGCCTGCAGTAAATGAAAACGGCTGATTAAAAATCCACAATCCAAAAATTGAACCTATTACTGACAACGGAACGGATATCATTATTATCAGCGGCTGCAAGAGTGAACTGAACTGAATCATTAAAATAACGAAAATTACCGCAAGGGATATGGCAGCAGCTATGCCAAGACCTTTAAGGTACTTGGACAATGTCTGTTTTTCTCCACCGAATTCAAAGTCTATGTCATCATCAGAATAGTTTAAATTGATTATTTTTTCAATTCTATTTTGTGCCATCTGGGCGCTGTATCCTTTGGAAACCTCTGCAGTAACCTTTATAACGGGCGATTTGTTGTATCGCTGGGCTGATGGCTCTGCTGCACTAAGTGTAACATCTGCTGCCTGCTTAAGCATTATTTTGTTTCCGGTGGCAGTTGACTTTATTTTAAAGTTTTCAAGATCACTTATGCTTGCAATGTTTGATTTGAGCACAATGTCATATTCATTGTCACCTAAATTTAAAACTGAAGCATTTATTCCGCTAAGAGCTATGTTTACCTGGCGCTGGATGTCATACTTAGTAAGCCCCATGACAGAAGCAATGCTGTTGTCTACGTCTATGCTGTATTCCTGACGATTCTTTGCATATGAGCTTGTAACATTGTACAATCCTTCAATATTCATGAGTTCATCTTTAATCATGTTTGCTTTTTCAACAAGGTTAGTTCTTTCATTTCCGGAAATCAAAATTTCTATGTCTGATCCTGGAGCTGTTATGGCAAGTAGTTTGGCAGTTATCTGAGCTCCTGTGATGTTTTCATTTAATTTATTTTGAATGTGCATCATGAACTCCTGCTTGTCTTTTCCAAATGATTTATCATTTTTCAGGTTAAATTTTACAATCAGTTGTGAAAAGTCAGCTGAGTCTGAACCAATTGCAGATGTCAGGTAATACTTTGGAAAATATCCTCCAACACAGGTAAAAATGCTTTCTATTGCTTTTTCGTCACCAAGGAGAGATTCTATATCCTTGGTAAGCTCATATGTGCTTTTTATATCGCCCTTCTTGGAGTTTACAACATCTACATACAGGTAATTTTTATCTGTGTACGGAAAAATTTCAAGGGGAAGAACAAGAACAGCAGTTGCCACGCTTAGGAAAAAAATGCCGAATACCAGAATAGCTGACAATTTTTTTCGATTAAAAGCGGCACTAAGCAAATTTGAAAAAATCAGTCTTGTTTTGCTGTCATAGTTGTCGAGTTTTGTGTTTGTCCTGAAAAACATTGCTGCAAAAACCGGTACAACAAATATGGAGACAGCATAGGAAAACAACAATGCAGCAATTATTACAACAGGCATTGTCTTTATGAATTCACCTGCTTCTCCGGGCAGAACAAACAGTGTTGCAAGTGCGGCAACCGTGGTGAGTGTTGAAGTGAATACAGGTACTGCAGATTCCATAACGCCTTCAAGTGCAGCCTGATTGTTTGGAAGTCCTTCGTTAAGTCTCATCTGCACTGCATCCGTCACAACTATGGAGTTGTCAACAACCATTCCAACTGCCATGATGAGTCCTGCTATGGATATTTGCTGCAAATCAATTTTGAAAATATTCATGAAGCAAAACGAGGCAAAGATAGTAAGAGGCAGTGAAACTGAAACTATCAGGGCATTTCTTATTCCCATGCAAATAAGAACAATGACAATTACAAATATGATTCCTTCAAAGAGGTTCAAAATAAAATCATCTAGGGCTAGTTTTACATCTTCAGGCTGGAATGTTATTTTATCAATGTCTAAATCTACTGAAGCACTGTTTTTTGTTTTAAGAATAGCATCATCTATTTCATCCCCAACAAGAACAACATTGTTTTTAGTTTTGAAATATGCAGCAAGAACAACTGCATTTGTGCCCTTAGAGTATATTTTTTTTGCATCATCATCTTCACCAAAATAAACATTTGCTACATCCTTGAGCCTGACTATTCCTCTTTCTGATGCGGCTATTATTATATTTTCAATGTCTTCAAGGGACTCAAAACTCTCGGGAACATTAACATTTATCTTTCCGCCTGGTGTGTCTATTGCTCCTGCAGGTATCCGTAAATTCTGTGCCTGAAGAAGATTATGTATTTCTTCTATTGAAATGGAATAATTATTTAGTTTCATGGCATTTGTTTTAACAAATACTTTTTTTTGTCGTATTTCCTGCTATGGTAATTTTATTTATTTCTTCAATAGATAAAAGGTTCTGTTTTAATTTTTTTACTATAATAATCAAGCTGGCTGAGAGTAAGATTTTCTCCTGAAACAGACAACAGCATTCCTGCTGTCTCAACCATTGACTCAGTATCAACATGGGGCTCATAACAGCCTGATGGAAGTTCAGATTTCACATTGTCTATGTATTCCTTTAAATCAGACCACTGTTTTTCCTTGTCAACGGAATAGCTTATGGTAACAATAACTGCACTGAAGTTGTCATTTGATATAGAGTCTATTTTTTCTATGCCATCTATTTTTGAAGCTTCTTCTTCAATTTTTTTCGTCACAAGCTCTTCAACATCATGGGCAGAGGCACCGGGGTACACGGTTGAAATTAAGGCAGATGGGCTTGTTATGTCAGGATTTTCCTGACGGGGCATGCGGTAAAATGAAAAAATTCCAAACAATATTGTAATTACAAAAGCAGCAACTGCAACATACTTTTCCCTGAGCAAAAATGTAATGATTTTTTTCATAAAAACCTCACTTTTTCATAACAGGGGAACCGTCTTTAATATTGTCAGTTCCGTTTATAATTAATTCATCATTGTCAGACAATCCCCTTATCAGTGCCTTGTCATCCACTATATCTAAAACCTCAATATTTTTTCTTATGGATTTTCCTTCTTCCAGTATGTAGACGTAATTTTCACCATCATTTAAAATGTATGGTATTTCAAGATAAATTCCGTCTGACTTTCCTGTTATGAGTTCCACTTCGGCTATGGAGCCTATGTAAAATTTTTTGTCTGTATCAATGGATATTTCTGCTGTAAATGTCATGGAGGCTTCATCAGGAGTCTGATTTATGTTTGTTATTTTTCCTGAATACACTTCATTGTTTACAGTGATTCTGGCCAGGGTTCCAACGCTTACTTTTTCAGAGTCTTCCTGGGTTAATCCAACTGTGGCAATTTGATTTTCACTTTGAACTAATATGACAGGATAGCCTGCAGGAATAAGTTCACCTTCTTTATACAAAATGTCTGCAACATACCCATTAACATCACAGACAAGAGTTGCTTCTTCATATAGCTTTAAAGCAGCTTCATAGTTATTAAAAGACATTTCATACTGAGATTTTGCAGAAGAAATGTCTTCGCTTCGAGTGCCTGCCAATGTTTTATTAAGAACTTCTTTTGACTGGTCAAGCTCCTTTTCAGAAATGTTTAAACCAAGCTCTGCTTCTTTGAAGCTTGACTGCGACACGGCTCCTTCTTCGAAAAGAATCTTTGTGTCATTGAATGTAAGAAGGGCATAATCATATGCAGCCTGTGCTTTTTCAACATCAATCTTTGCAGCGCTTATATCTTCGTCCTGAGCTCCTGAAAGTGCTTTTTCATATTGTGAATATGCAGCATCTGCCTGATTTTTGGCTGCATCTGTCTGAATTTTTAAATCAGACTTGTCAAGCTCAAGCAAAACTTCCCCTTCATCCACACTCTGGCCTTGCTGCACATATATTGACTTCAGTATTCCGCTTGATTTGAAGGAGTATTTTTTTAAGGAATCACTGTTAATTATCCCTACATATTTTAGGTAAGAATCTGTGCTTTCCATATTAACAGTAATGGTTTCAACAAGCGCAGCACGATCAGAAACTGCACTTTTTTCCCTGCTGCAGCCTGAAAGAAACAACATAAGGGCGAGCAAAACCAAGAATTTTCTCATAAATACCTCT
Source organism: Sedimentibacter sp. B4 (assembly GCF_000309315.1). Taxonomy (NCBI): domain Bacteria; kingdom Bacillati; phylum Bacillota; class Tissierellia; genus Sedimentibacter; species Sedimentibacter sp. B4. The sequence continues at coordinate 39,000 of NZ_CANG01000963.1, read as the reverse complement.
TATTTTTCTATACTTTCAACCACATCATCAACTATTTTTTCAGAAGATGATTTATAATACATTTTCCTCATGTTTTTTCTCATTGCATTGAGCATGTCAGGGCTCTTTATAAGCTCCTTCGTGCTGTTTATAATTTGGAATGTATTGTTTGCAATTATAGCAGCACCTTTTTTCTCAAAATAAAGGGCATTTTCCTTTTCCTGTCCCGGCACAGGCTTTATTATTATGAGAGGAATTTGAACAGCCAATGCTTCGCTTAAAGTTATGCCGCCGGATTTTGTTATCATGCAGCTTGATATTTTATAAAGTTCATCAATGTTTTCGGTAAATCCAAAAACCTTCAGATTTCTAAGACCGAGGGATTCAAGACTTTCCTTTTGAGCTGTATTGTTTCCGCAAACAACAGCAACCTGAATTGATCTGTCCTTGCACAGTTCAACACATACATTCTTTATGCTTCTGAACACTCCGAATGCACCGGAATTTATCAATACAATTTTTTTGCCTTTTCGGAAATTGTACTTTTTGTACAAGTTTGTTATGTTTTCAACTTCTTCAAAGGCATCTCGTATTGGTATGCCTGAAACAACTGTTTTTTCAACAGGAATGTTCATTTTTTTCATTTCTTCCTGAAGTTCATTTGTAGCTATGTAAAATTTGTCTATTTCTTCGCTTATCCAAAGTTTATGTACGTAAAAATCTGTAACAATGTTAAACACAGGTATATTTTTGTTGTTTTTGTCTTTTACCTTCAGTGATGACAATATGGGAAACGTGTTTATTATGAGATTCGGCTGGAATTGCCTGGCTATTTCATCAAGTTTTTTGTAACCAAAGTTTCTGTATAATTCAATGACTTTCATGTCTGTAAGCTTTTCGGAGCCATAATAAATTTTAGAATATGCTTCTCCGAAGTCATAGCTTTTTATGTATGCCTTTTTAATTGTTTCCGTGATTTTGGGGTGAGCCTCTGTAAACAAGTCAACTACAAAGACATTGGTGTACCCCTTGTTTATAAATGCATTTTTTAAAGCTGTAGCCACCATCTTATGTCCGTTTCCGAATGGTGCTGTGGTAATTAGTATATTCAACATAATGCCTCCAAACATAAGCAATCAAAATAATATTTTTGTTCTGATTGTACTTCATATCAAATATTATAATATATATGGACAATTAATAAAAGAGTTTGTTTGATAATAAATTAATGGAGGAATTACATGGAATTTATAGAAGCTTTTGTACTGGTCTTTGCTGCTGAAATAGGCGATAAAACTCAACTTATGCTAATGACCCTGGCTGCAAAGTACACCATGGTTCAAATGCTTTTAGGTATACTCCTGGGAGTTTTTTTAAATCACGGAGCAGCGGTGTTTTTAGGAAGCCTCTTATCCGGAGTGATTGACCAGAATTTGCTTCAGGTTTTTGCAGGATTAATGTTTATATTTTTTGGAATTATCATAATAATTTCTGATGATGAAGACTGCACTGACAAGTGTTTCAGATTTGGCCCCATACTAACAACCGCTCTGACATTCTTCCTGGGAGAAATAGGAGACAAGACACAGCTTACTGCAATGACCCTGGCCATGGAGGCAGAGTATCCCTTAATGGTGCTTGCAGGCTCTGTTGCAGGAATGCTGTTCATTGGTTTCATTGGAATAATTATTGGCTCATCGTTGACTAAACACATTCCTTCTTATATAATAAAAACAATATCAGGACTGGTATTTATATTATTTGGATTGATGAGGCTTAACGGATAATGAATATTGAATATATAAAAAATAAAATAAATGATGTTGAACCAAAACCAATTGATGAAGATTTCAGGTTTTCTGTGCTGGTTCCGCTGGTTGAAAAAGACGGAGAACTTAATCTCATTTATGAAGTAAGGTCCAAAACCATAAGGCAGCCAGGCGAAATTTCATTTCCCGGAGGAAAGATAGAGGACTTTGAAAATCCAGCCGAAGCTGCCATGCGTGAAACATGGGAAGAGCTTGGAATTCCAAAACAAAATATAGAAATATTGTCTGAACTTGATTATGCTACAAGCAAAAGCGGTTCATTTGTATATTCATTTCTGGGATACATCAAAAACCTTGATGTATCTGACATTCCCTACAGCAAGGATGAGGTTGATGATCTTTTTTGTGTTCCCTTGTCATATTTTTTAAACAACGAGCCGGAAAAATATTACATGAACTACCTTCCTCAGGCAGACAAGGATTTTCCATACCACATGGTCAATGACGGAATCAATTACAATTGGGGGAACATTAGGTATCCCGTTTATTTTATAAATATGAAGATAAAGTTATATGGGGACTTACGGCAAAAATAACCTACAGCTTCATTAATAAGCTGAAAAGTGACAATTAAAGAAAAATAAGTATCGATTAATTGGCATAAAAATTATTTAAAATATTTTTAAAAAAGTGTTGCTTTTTTTAAGTCGGTATAATATAATAAGTAAAAAATATACCCAACTAAATTAGTAGGAAATACAGTGAAGAAGGAAAGTAATATATATTGAATTTTTAGAGAGAGCATCTCCAGGCTGAAAGGATGCTTATTGGATGTATATGTGAAGTGCCCTTCGGAGTACAGCACCGAAATATAAAGTAGGCTGCTGCGGAATCAACCCGTTAAAATGAAATAGCATGATGGTGCTGTTAAGGTGGGCAATTTATTTGCCAATAAGAGTGGAACCGCGGATTATATCCGTCTCTGATGAAAATTAAGAGGCGGATTTTTTGTATTTAAAAATAAAGCTCATGAAGCTATATTTTTTTCTGGTTTAGGGGTAAAAAGGATGGTAGTTATGGAAAATTATACAACTTTAAAATTAATAGGCAATACTCCAATAGTTCAATTGCCAGGAGAAAATATATTTATTAAAATGGAAAAATTCAATCCGGGCGGAAGCATAAAAGACAGGGCAGCCCTTGGAATGATATTGGATGCAGAAGAAAAAGGAATATTGAAGAAAAACAGCATAATTGTTGAGCCTACAAGTGGAAACACAGGAATAGGTCTTGCTTTGATAGGAAGACTCAAAGGATACAAGGTAGTAATAACAATGCCTGAAACAATGAGTGTTGAAAGAAGAAATATAATAGCAGCATACGGAGCAACTTTGATACTCACAGAAGGTGCCAAGGGAATGTCTGGGGCAATTGCCAGGGCAAATGAACTTTTGAAGGATGACAAAAATTACTTCAAGCCAGACCAGTTCAACAACCCGGCAAATCCGGAATTCCATTATAAAACCACTGCTCCTGAAATAATCAGCCAGGTTAACGACCTTGACATATTCGTAGCAGGTGTTGGTTCAGGCGGAACAATTTCCGGAGTTTCAAAACGACTCAAGGAATACAACAAAAATATAATAACTGCAGGCGCTGAGCCTTCCAAATCACCTGTATTGTCCGGAGGAAATCCGGCACCTCACAAAATACAGGGAATAGGAGCAGGATTCGTACCGGGAGCATACAACGGAAGTTATGTTGATGAAATATTTACTGTAACAGATGAGGAAGCCATAGATACAGCTGTTGAAGTTTCCACAAAGACAGGAATTCTGGTTGGAATATCTACAGGAGCCAATGTGGCTGCAGCAAGAAAGCTTGCAAAAAAATACGGAAACAACAAAAAAATAGTTACAGTATCTCCTGACGGCGGAGAAAAGTATTTGTCAATGGTTAAGTACTACTAGAAAGGAATGATCCCATGATAAGATTTATAAAATCAATAATTGAAGATATAGATTCAGTGTTTGACAGGGACCCTGCAGCAAGAAACAGAATAGAAGTATTGCTTTTGTATCCTCACATGAAGGCTCTCATAACATACAGAATTGCTCACAACCTATACAAGAAAAAAAGATTTTTCATGGCAAGATGGATATCAAACATGGGAAGAAAATGGAGCGGAATTGAAATCCATCCGGGAGCAACAATAGGCAAGGGATTGTTCATAGACCACGGCATGGGAGTTGTAATAGGAGAAACAGCAGTTATCGGAAACAACGTTACAATGTTTCATGGAGCAACACTGGGAGGAACAGGCAACGAAAAAGGAAAAAGACATCCTACAGTAGGGGACAATGTTACAATAGGAAGCTCTGCAAAGATTCTTGGAAATATTTATATAGCTTCAGGAACAAGAGTCGGAGCAAATTCCGTAGTTCTTTACGACACAAGCCCAAATTCAACAGTTGTTGGAATCCCGGGAAGAGAAGTTAAAAAAGGTAAGATCATATGCCTTAATGAATATGCAATATAACAAACAGCCTTCGGATTTCCGGAGGCTGTTTTTGCAATCAGAACGGTGACAGCTTAGCTGTGAAGGTAATGTGTGATAGATGATTGATGATTGATATGGCGTTTAGGAAAATACCAAATAAAAGAGTAAACTTTTAGTTTGGATATGTTGACAAAAATGATTATATAGTATACGATACAGTTATATTAAAATTAACCGTATTGAGCGGTTCCGCTGAATAATTAAATTTATTTAATAGAGTTTTTAAAAAATTATTTAAAGCAGGGAAACTTTTCAAAATTACAGATATTGCATCATGCATTAGAAAAGGGGAAAAAAAGAAGAGAATACTGATCGACTAAAAAAGCAGATAGATGATTATGATAGCTTTATTATTTATTTGGAGGGTGAAATGAGCGATACTAAGTACTTAATATTTCCATATATAACAATATATGATTATAAGAGTATTGAAGATAATTTAACTGCTATGGCAGCACAAGGATGGAGAACTGAAAGTATAGGACCGTTTCTATGGAAGTTTAAGAGGTCAGAGCCATCAAATAAGAAATTTTTTGCTTTCTATACAAGTAATTCAAAATATGAATCTGCATCCACAGAAGAGCAAAAATTGCTTGAAGAGCTTTGTGTCAAGGGCGGTTGGGAAAAAGAATTCCAATGGAAAAATATGCATGTATTTATCGCAGATCATGACGCTATGCCATTAGAAACCGATGAAGCAATAAAACTAGAAAATATACATAAAAATATGAAAAAAACTTTTATACCAAACTATACTATACCATTAATCTTTATGCTGTTTATCTCATTTAGTAATGGTATGAAATACTTCGGAAACTCCCCTTATAGCGATGAGAAAACAATTTGGGCTTTCTTGCTTAACCTGTATGGTGCTTTTTTAGTAGGGGCATCTCTACTAGTATATCTGTTTTGGTTTAAGTTCTCGAAGAAAAAAATATCCGAAGGTGGTACATGTGTAAGTACTAAATGGTATCGCAAGCTTCTAATCGTGCTATTAATTGGATTCCTGACAATCTCTATCGGAATTCTCTTATATTAAATATAGAAACTACACTCATCGTTGGGCTATTTCACTCTCAAAGAATATCCATGTTAGTGACAAGGGAGTGACAAGGGTAGTGACAAGGGGACGGGGTTATTGACAACAATATGACAATAACCCCGTCCCTGGAGGTAACTAAATTAAATAATTACCTCCTTGATTGAAGAGAAGAGAAGTTATACCCATTCCCAATCGGTAAGCCATATACCATAAGTAAGTGACCATAATCGTTTTTGCAGTTTTCCGTCCACAACTCGGTATTTCCATTCTGTTTGTTCTGCATTTATCACTGCACCGCCATTTACTTCAGAACTTGCTTTTTCTGCTGCGTATACAGCATGGTTTGATATAAAAGCTGTGCTTAGACACATTAGAAGAATGCCAATAATGGAACAACGGATTAAAATGTTTCTTATTTTCAATTAATTCACCTCCTTCACATTCATTTGTTATTTAACAGGTAATAATGAAAATGGTTCTATATCGATGTTAGGTATATCACATCTGTATTTGCCGTCAGCATATAAGGAATAAGTGCCGTTTTCATTAAGTATCAAATATGAATTTTCTGGGTTAATGTCAAAAATTTCTTCTTGAGATTGTGCTGGTGCAGAGTAAACAGGTTGTATAACAAGCTTGTACGATGCTAAGAAGGTCAATAAAATCATGGAGCACATCAAAAGAATATGAAATTTGTGCTGTTTTTTACTGCTGGAATTATATTCAAGCACAAGATTAAATCTTTGTTCAATTTTTTGTGTGTTATTTGTGCTGACCAGTGCAGCACAGTTCATAGGAGTAGTATGAAGCACAGTAATGTTTCTCGCTTCACGGATGACTTTTAAGATGCTCTCCAGGTAGCTGATGCGTCTTTGTTCATCCATTTGAGACGTAATGCTTAGGTCACATTGAATTTCCAAAATATGATCCAATTCTCTCCTTAATAAATGAACAAAAGGATTCCACCAAAACAACGAGCATAAAAAGTACATGGAAAATTTAGCCCATGCATCCTTATTCAAATAATGAGTCCATTCATGAATAAGGATATTTTTCAGTTCATCATCTGAAAATGTTATATCAGGAAGGCAAATAACAGGTTTAAAATATCCTGTTATCATAGGAACGGTTATTTCCCTGGATTGTATTATTTTAACTTTTGTATTTTTATAGCTTTTTGCTATAATCTCATCCATGCATGAAACAATCCTTGGGTCATGAGTTCCGGAAATAGCATTCACAGAATGATAGAGACTGATTGATTGGTGCACATATTTTAATAAGTTATATATACCTCCAATGAACCAGACAGCAATCAATAAATCGTGAATATGTATTGAAATATCATTATAAACGGTAAATAATTGTTTGTTAAAAATATCCATAATGGCAGGAAAAATTTTATCTGATTCGATAACAATGGCATTTGGAAATTCAACAAAATAAATCAAACGAAAAATTCCGGAAACAATCAACAATATTAAAGGAATGAGGCTAAAATTGATTATAAAGCTATTACGCTTTCGCAATAAAGCAATAACAATAAAAAATACGTTGCACAGCAGTATAGAAGTAATAACCGAGAAAGTAGTTACAGTCATTTTCTATCGCTCTTCCGTTCCTTCAGAATAGCCTCCAGCTTATCCAGTGTTTCATTATCAATATCCTCATTTTGAACAAGTGCAGATACAAGACCTGTTATAGCAGATGATTTTGATTTAAGATAGTTTGCTCCCTGCTTAAACTGCATAATCTGATATTCCTCCTGAGTAACTGCTGCGGAATATGTCCTTCCATAATTTTTACCTGTTTTTACGAAGCCTTCCACCCTGATTGCTCCTTTTTCTAATAAGCTGTTCAGTAAAATATGAATTGAACTTTTTTTCCAGGAACGTTCCGTAGAAAGCTCAATAATTTCAGAGCGTGACAAAGCCTTATCATGCGACCACAAAAGATCCATAATTTCCTGTTCATTTTTTGTTAGCGAAAATGAATTGTTATCCATAAAAAATACCTCTGTATATTTGAATTATTAAATTATATTGAATATCATTATATTATAAACAATATTATAGAATGTTCTTCTTATTATGTCAATGAAAATCATATCCTAAAAGCAGTTCCTTAAAATAACAAATAGTTGATTGATATGTCGTTCGAGTGAATCATATATTGACAAATTAAATTACAAAATATATAATACAGTAATATAGAATATAAATATAAAATTGATTAAGTTGAGGGGAACTTATGAGGTTTTATTGCGTAAGATTTTGTCAAAGATGTTTTTGTATCTGGTTGGTTGTGAAAGCATGGGGTAACATATATCAACATGATTTTATAAGTTAAAATTATGTTGATATAGGAGGAATAAAAGGGGATGGATGGAACGATACATATTATAAATGGAAAATATGAATATACTTTTCCATTTATAATAAATATATGGATTTTTGTAGATGATTCCGTTGGACTGTTCTATTTGCACTATATTTAAAGTTAATTGTGAAAAATGAACTACAAAAAATAAAAAATAGAAGGAGTAAAAAATGGTGCGAAGATTATTGCTCGCTTTCCTTACGTCAGTTTGCCAGTATATTTTATATGGATCCATATTTATCATATGTATGGTTTTCATTCCCTGGCCATCCATTGCTTTGCTTCTGATTGTACCGTATATTTTAATCCCTATAATTAGCGCTAGCGGTTGTTGCTTTTTAATGAACAGAAACAATTTCTATTTTGATTCACGAAATATGGCTACCAAAGCTTCTGCTTACAGATTGGCTGTTCGGCTCCTGTCTGTGTTTTGTTTTCTTTTGGTTGGATACAATTTAGATAAAAAAAATGTTGTGCCAATCTTTGTTTCTGATTTGCTAAACAAGTCTGGAGAGTATGCCGGCACATTTGAATCGCTTCTAACAAATCTCTTCTTCTATCTTTTAGTTGCCATATTTCCAACTGTATTTGCGTTTGTTGAATATCTATTTGTCGCGACAAAAAATGATTATAGCGCAGAAAGATAAAACAGTAACACTATGAAGCGGGACGTGTTGACAAGGGGACGGGGTTATTGACACCAATATGACAATAGTCCTGTCCCTATGACATCAGTGGATACATAAAAATATTTAAAAATCTTTTCTCCAAATTCATATTGAATTGTTTATATAGTAGTGGAAATAACCGCGTATATATGGTAAAAGTTATTTCAAAATATTCAAAAAATTATGTTACAAAATTAATCTGTAGATTGTCTATATATTTATAGAACAATTAACAGAAGTGTAAACGCTTGCGCATATAGTTAAAGAGGTAGCTGGTGAATGTTATAGTCTATAATAGAATTTAATTCACAGGTTTTATATGGGGAATATAATGGATAATATGTCTAAGGAAGTATTTATTAAAAAAGTATATGCTTTTGCTTTCCGATTAACAGGATCTGAAAATTCAGCATGTATTTTAGCGGAGACGGCAATTAATAGGATGGTTCAGGCATCAGATTTGAACAATAATATGTCTGAAGATTTTTTTATGTGTATTGCAAAAGATATTTGTAATATTTACATTAGCGATTTCAAGTCCTTTACAGACGAAGGCTGTGAAGAACATGATAAAAAAGCTGATGCAAGTTTGCTGCAAAAGATTATACTATCTCTTGAACCATTGAACAGAATAACAATAATATGGAAGGATGTTTATGGTTTTAGTCTGAATGAAATAATTCCTGCGGTTAACCAGCCTTATAGTATACTTCAGCAAGTACTGGCTTCTACAAGACGTCAGATAATAGCACAAACGCTAATGGAAGGGGAGTTAGGTGAAAAAAGCATATGAATTATTATAATATCTTATAATAAGCAAGGATAGACCAAGTATGAAAACTTGATATACAAAAAAAGGCTATTGGCATTTCAGCCAAAAGCCCTATACTTCATTCTGTTGTTTTTACATTTGTGTAGTCAACCTTGTAAGCTTCGCCTTCTTCAATAATTATGTGACCTGATTCATAAGGGCCGCCGTCAATTGTAATGTACACTTCTTCAACCTGGTAATAGTCTCCCAGTGTATTTGTGAGGCACTGAAGTATCATTGCTTCAAAGCCGCTTCCTGCATTCATTTCTGTAACAAATTCCTTTGAAAGGTCAATGTGTACGCTGTTTCCCTGTTCATCGAAATAAAGGTCGTTTATTTTTGTGTTTGGGCCTAATACTTCATAAACTGACAGGTCTTTAACATTTTTTTCTATTATATCCTTTGGTTCCTCATTGGTGTTAAATGAAATCTGAACATCAACAGCATGAATTGTAATTCCATCAACATCAGGATAATAAAGTGTTATGGACTGTATGAAAGGCTGATTTTTAATAATTTCTGATATGGTGGATGATACTTCATATCCCTCGCCAATATTAACTGTCTTAATAAGCCCTGTGTCCTTGGCATAGTAGTCAATAGTCTTGCCTTGCTTGCCTTCTGTTGTAACTTCTAAGGCTTCAAAATTTCCCATCTTTGTGACAATTTCTTTTGCTACATTTGTTATGGTTGATGTTGCACCACTGTCATTGGTCCAGCTGTTTCCTTCTTCCAAGGGTTCTTTTAAAAGTATTCTTCCGCTTGTATATTCTTCATCTGTGAAATTTTCCCTGAAGTATGTTTCACCTCGGTTTAAAAGTTCAAGAAGCTGCCCGTCTTTTATTTCCAGTACTTTGACAATTTCAGTGCCGCCATTGTCAGTCCTGGTCTGAATTCTGTTATTTTTAATATAATCAACGTATGTAGTCATGAATGCAAATTCATTGCCTTCACCTTCATAAACATATTTTGTATTCTCAGTGAATGGATAATAATTTTCAATTTTAAGTGATGGAGTTTCATTATTGTCATCCGGCGGATTTGCTTCATTGGCGCAGCCTGTAAAAAGCATTGCTGAAATAATGACCATGGTTATCAGTTTGTTCATATGTACCTCCTAAATATAGATAAAAATATTATACCCATAATTCTCCTAATTAATAATTTCTGGATAATTTTAAATTTATTATTGACAAATTGCAGTTATTGTTATATCATTCTTTTTAATATATTTGCTTTGAAAAGAAATAGTAAATATGCATGGTCTATAGAGAGGAAGCTGTCGGTGAAAAGTTTCCGTCCCGCTGCATGTTGAACCCATCTTGGAGCTTTTGGGGGTAGCAACCCAAACGGCAAAACCGTTATTTACATGAGATGCTGCATATTAATGCGGCAATTAGAGTGGTACCGTGGATAATCCGCCTCTTAGTATTTAAGGGGCGGTTTTGTTTTATGCGACAGTATGGAACTGATAATTTGGTGAACGAAACTGAGCTGTGTTGATACAATCAAGAAATGAAGAAAGAATTAATATTGATTATCAAATAACTTAATACTCAGCTATGATAAGAAACAGTAAATGTGCAAGGTCTTTAGAGAGGATACTATTGGTGAAAAGTATCTGTCCCGCTGTATGTTGAACCCGTCTTGGAGCTTTTGGGGATGACCCAAACGGCAAAACCGTTATTTAAATGAGATGCTGCATTATGCATGCAATTAGAGTGGTACCGCGGAATTCCGCCTCTTAGTATTTAAGGGGCGGTTTTTTATTTAAAATGCATAACAAAATATCAAATACAAAATATATATCAGGAGGATATTATGAAAAAAGAATTAGGAATTATAGGAATAGGAAATGTGGGGTCAATGTTGCTTCACAAATTCATGGAGTTGGATTTGGTGAAGGAAGAAAATATTTGTGTTGCAAACCGCTCCTTTGAAAAATTGGATAGCCTTGAAAAGAAATACAAAGCGCTTACTATCTGCAAGAGCAATGAAGACCTTGTGCAAAGCTGCGACAAAATTATGATATGCGTTGAACCATTGAATCTGCCAAGAGTATTGAAGGAAATAAAGCCATATTTAAATGAAAACAAGTATCTCATGATTTCAACATCAATGGTTGCCCACAAGGACCTTATAAAATTCCATAATGGAAGCATCACAATTTTTATGCCAACACTGATTTCAATGGTTAACGGCGGAGTTACAATCGCCTGCCACAATGAAAATGTGAAGGATGATGAAAAGAAGTTCTTTGAAGAACTCATGGCAAATTTCAGTGAAGTTAAAGTAATGGGAGAAGAAGACATTAATCTGAGCCAGAACATGACAGCAAGCTTTCCTGGATTTTTCGCTGAAATTATGCTTGAATTTGTAAAATCAGCATCAAAAAAGAGCAAGAACGTAACAGACGAGGAACTTGAACACATGTTATTGGTTTCACTTCTTGGAGCTTCAAGACTTCTTCTTGAAAAGAACATGAGCTTTGAAGAAACAATAAACAGAGTTTCAACAAAGGGAGGAATCACTTACGAAGGAGTAAAGGTGTTTGAGAAAATGCTTCCTGATGTATTCGATGCAGCCCTTAATGCATCTACAGGAAGATACAATGAGATTACTGAGCTTGCTTCAAAGGAAGCTAACGAAATTTTGTAAAAAAATAGCAGCTATGCTGCTATAAGGTTGATGACAAGGTTATTTGTCGGTGAACTTGAAATCATATTTTGTAGGGGAGGACTACTGTCCTCCCGCAGATAACAAAGTTATTGAATTAATTATACGGGCGGATACAAGATCCGCCCCTACGGCTTGTAAAATCAGGGTTTGTCAATGGCCTGAGCAGTTCTGCTACGCTACCTCCCCTACACTATTTAATTTTTCTTAGTTTTGTTTGTGCAGGACCATTTTGTATACATTCCCACTGCTTAAGGGAATCAACCATGTATCCTGCCACATCCATTTCATATACATCGCTTAATAATTTAGAAGAAATTACATCCTTTGTCTTGCCGTAAGCTGCAATTTTTCCCTTATCCAGCAACAGTACGTTGTCAGCAAGCTTCATGGCAAGGTTCAAATCATGAAAAACTCCTATTACTGTGTGACCTTCTTCTTTTGACCAATCTCTGAGGAAATCCACAAGCTCTGCCTGATGTTTCAAATCAAGATGGTTTGTAGGTTCGTCAAGAAGTATAACATTTGGTTCCTGGGCCAATGTCCGGGCGAGGTACACCCTTTGAAGCTGGCCTCCTGACAATGTGCTTATCTGCTTGTTTTTCATGCTGTAAAGTCCAACTGCCTTCAGGCATTTGTCGGCATATTCCCTGTCCCTTAAGGAAGGTTCCTTGAATGTACGTCCCTTCATGTGCAGATATCTTCCCAAAAGAACTGTTTCATAAATGGTGTATGAAAAATATATTGTTGATATCTGGCTCATGACTGCTATTTTTTCGGCAACTTCCGTTCTTTTCATGTCAGAAATATTTATTCCGTCTATTTCAATAGTTCCCATATGAGGAATCAGCCCTGATATTGTCTTAATAAGAGTTGTTTTTCCACAGCCGTTGGGTCCTAAAATGCACAGGTTTTCGCCTTCCATGACATCCAGTGATATGTCTGAAATAACATCAAATCCGTTATAGCCTGCAGAAACATTTTTTAAAGTAAGCATTTACAGCTCCTTTCTTTTGGAAAAATAAATATATGCAAAAAACGGTGCTCCTACAAGCGCAGTTATTGCGCCCACAGGCAGCTCAGACGGCGATATAATTGTTCTTGCAGTCAGATCACACAGAACCATGAATGCTCCTCCAAAAAGCATTGACATGGGAATTACTGTCTTGTGAGAAGAACCGAAAATCTTCCTTACAACATGAGGTGCAATCAAGTCAATGAAACCTATGACTCCCACAAATGAAATTGCGCTTCCTGTGAGAGCAGCAGAAAGTCCAAGAAGAATCCACTTTACTTTCTGAACATCAACACCCATGGTGAAGGCTTGCTCCTCACCGAAAGTCATTATGTCCAGTTCCTTTGAATAACTTTCTATTACAATTATTCCAACCAGCACAATGGGGAACAATATTAAAGCATTGGACCAGTCCTTCAGTGCAAAACTTCCCATCTGCCAGAATGTAAGCTGCTCAAGGTGCTCCTTTGCCATGGAAGTCAAAAGCGTAAGAATTGCATTGACAAATAGAGAAAACACCATACCCACCAGGATTATGGTATTGTTTTCCAGGTTTTTGTCCATTTTTGATGCAAACTTCACTGCCGAAAAAACAGTGACCAACCCGAATGTTAATCCCACTGCCGGTAATGTGAATGGTCCAAGAAAAGGTATGGAAAATCCTGTGACTATAACAAATGCCGCACCCAGTGATGCTCCTGAAGAAACCCCAAGTGTATATGATGATGCAAGAGGATTTTTAAGTACTGACTGCATTACAGTTCCGCTCACAGCCAGTGCTCCTCCCACAAGAAATGCAAGTATTGTTCTTGGCAGTCTCAGATTCCATACAATTGAAACGGAAACTTCCTTCACATCCGGATTAAGTGGTAATCCAAATGTTTTGCCGGCTATTATATTAATAATGTGGCTTCCGGGAACATAAATGCTCCCTAAGCCGATGCCCATCATGATTACTATTATGCATATAATGATGGACAAAATTACTTTTATTTTAGTTTTCATTTTTTAAATACTTCCGGATACACATCTTCTGCCATTTCCTTCAATGCTTTAACAACATTGTGGTTTGATAGAGAGCTTGCTGAATTGTCGATGTAATAAACATCATTGTTTTTAACAGCAGTCATGTTATCCCATCCAGCTCTTGATTTTATTTCTTCAGTTGGATTTTCAATGTAGCTGACATTTGTAAGTATTATGTCCGGATCTGCTGCTACAACAGATTCATCTGATACGGAAATCCATTTTTCCTGATCAGCAAATATATTTTCTGCACCGATAAGTTCAATCATTTCATTTAAGAATACTCCGCTTCCAAAGCTGTACAGATTTGGTGCAGCAGCTATTTCAAAATAAACTGATTTCTTTTCTGTTATTTTTGAAGAAAGTTCAGTGATTTTAGCTATTTCTGTCTTCATTCCCTCAACAAGTTCTGTTCCTTTTTCTTCATTCTTCAGGGATTTAGCCAGGAACATTATGTCTTCGTATATTCCTTCCATGCTGTCGCTTGAAGGTATGTATGCCAAACAAATTCCTAAGTCTTTCACAGGCTTGAAAGGATCGCTTCCATCACTCTTGCTCATTCCTGATGCAATAACGAGGTCAGGTTCAAGGGCAACGAGCTGTTCAACATCAGGCTTCATTATGTCAAATAGAGGCAGATCTGCGGGTATTCCTTCTATGTCTTTGGAATATTTGTCAACTGCAATTAGTTTGTCTCCGTAACCCAATGCTACAATAATTTCTGTATTTGAAGGGGACATGGATATTATTTTGTTTACTTCTTCAGGAATTGTTATTTCATTGCCTGCCCTGTCTGTTGTAGGGAGACTTAGTTCATTTGACTCTTTATCTGGAGTTTGCTGTTCTGTTTTGTTTGTTGGTTCCTGCACTTTTTTTTCAGGAGCCAGATATTTGGAACATCCCGTCATTGATGCGACTATCAAAAGTATTGATGCCATTGTAAATAATTTCTTTTTCATAATAATCCTCCGGTTTATTTTAAACACCTTTGCAATAAAAAAACGTTCCGAATAAACGAAACGTAAATTACCACAACCAGCTGGAGTGAATATCCAATTTATTTTGCTATCGCTTTTCTTCCTGGAAAGCATAGCATTTGCGGTATTTACGCAAATAATACTGGCAGGTTTTCCGACTCAGAGGTCATAGCAATTTTTTACCTTCCCAGAAGAATCCAGTGGTTGCATGTGCATAAAAATCGCTCTCTCATCACGGCAGCAGGACTGTTTAGGATTTTAACCTAATTCCCTATTATCGCTTGCGCGCACCAATATCGAAAGATGTTTAATTGAGTAGAGTATATTATAATTAAGCATTTTTGTCAATTGAAGATTGATTGGAAAAAATGAATTTACGCATACAAAAAGCTTAAATAGTTATTGACAAAAGAACATATTTTTAATATTATGGTAAGTAATTAAATATTTTGCTATGAAGAAGAGGAGTAGGTTCATAAACTTTACAGAGAGTGAAATCCATGGGTTGAAAGATTTCATAAGAACATGTGGACTGAAGGTAGCTTTGGAGCATTTAATCTGAAACAACAGTAAGATTAAACGGGTTGCCGTTATAAAATTAAGAGCCAGAAATGGAAATTAGGTGGTACCGCGGGTTTTCTCGTCCTTTTAGGATAAGAACACCCGCTTTTTGTATGCCCTAACCCAATTGTTGCGAGCGATAGCGAAGCAAGAATTGGTGGTAGGTCAGACACAATGAGTTCCGTATGATTTACCCAATTTATTCGACCGTAGGGAGAAATAAATTGTTGGTAATTCAACCGCAATGAATTCTAAATTTGTGCGAGCGGCAGTGAGCAGACAAATTTAAGAATGAAACTGCGAAAATTATGCGACGTGAGGAGCAAATAATTTGGTGAACGAAACTGCGCTGTGTTGATTCAATCAAGCAGTGTTGAAAGAATTATTGATGAATGAGACAGCGATATGTCAGACCATTGGCCGCACAGACGCAACAAGAACCAGCACAAAAAATAAAACTAATATTAATATAAGGAAAGGAACTAGTTATGACAACGAATATACCAAGCAAGTACAATCCAAAAGAATTTGAAGATAAGATTTATGATATTTGGATGGAAGAAAACTGCTTCAGAGCAGAAGTTAACAAAGACAAAAAACCATTTACAATTGTGATGCCGCCTCCAAACATAACAGGACAGCTTCACATGGGGCATGCACTGGACATGACTTTGCAGGACGTTTTAACAAGATGGAAAAGAATGCAGGGTTATGAAGCTTTATGGCTTCCGGGATCTGACCATGCCAGCATTGCAACTGAAGTAAAGGTTGTTGAAAGACTTAAAAAAGATGAAGGCAAGACAAAAGAAGAAATAGGAAGAGAAGAATTCTTAAAACGTGCATGGAAGTGGAAAGAAGAATACGGCGGAAGAATTGTTCAGCAGGTTAAGAAGCTTGGAAATTCATGCGACTGGTCCAGAGAAAGATTCACCATGGATGAAGGCTGCAACGAGGCTGTAGTTGAATTTTTCATTAAGCTTTATGAAAAAGGACTCATATATAAAGGAAACAGAATAATAAACTGGTGTCCTGACTGTCACACTACTTTGTCAGATGCAGAGGTTGAGCATGAGGACATTCCGGGAAAATACTACTATGTAAAATATCCATATGTTGAAAATCCTGACGAATACTTTGTTGTAGCAACAACAAGACCTGAAACAATATTCGGAGATGTTGCCATAGCAGCTCATCCTGATGATGAAAGATACAAACACCTCATTGGCAAAAAGGTTATAGTTCCTCTTGTTGGAAGAGAAATTCCAATAATAGGAGATGAGTATCCTGACATGGAAAAGGGAACCGGAGCGCTTAAAATAACTCCATGCCACGACCCTAACGACTTTGAAATTGGGCTTAGACACAATCTTGAACAAATCAACTGCATGAACGAAGACGGAACAATGAATGAAGAAGCCGGAAAATACAAAGGAATGGACCGTTTTACATGCAGAAAGGAATTTGTAAAGGAACTTGAAGAAAATGGATTCATGGTAAAAACAGAAAGTACTGATCACAACGTAGGAACATGCTACAGATGCCACAACATAGTTGAACCAAGAGTTTCAGACCAGTGGTTTGTTAAGATGAAACCTCTTGCTGAACCTGCATTAAAAGCAGGAGACAACAAGGAAGTTGAATTTGTTCCTGAACGTTTTACAAAAATTTACACTCACTGGCTTGAAAACATAAGAGACTGGTGCATTTCAAGACAATTGTGGTGGGGTCACAGAATTCCGGCATACTACTGCCAGGAATGCGGAGAAATAATGGTTCAAAAGGATGCTCCTCATAAATGTACTAAATGCGGCAGCACAAACATCAAGCAGGACGAAGACGTTCTTGACACATGGTTTTCATCAGGTCTATGGCCATTCTCAACATTGGGCTGGCCAAACCAGACAGAAGATTTCAAATATTTCTATCCAACAGATGTACTTGTAACAGGTTATGACATAATATTCTTCTGGGTTGTTCGTATGGTATTTTCAGCCCTTGAAATGACAGGAGAATCTCCTTTTAAAAATGTATTTATTCACGGTCTCGTAAGAGATGCTGAAGGAAGAAAAATGAGCAAGTCTCTTGGTAACGGCATCGACCCATTGGAAGTTGTTGGCCAGTTCGGAGCAGACGCTTTGAGATTCATGCTCATGACAGGAATTTCACCTGGAAATGATACACGCTTTAACAATGACAGGCTGGAATCAAGCCGTAATTTTGCAAACAAGCTTTGGAATGCATCAAGATTTGTTCTCATGAACATTGATGGCGATTTAATAGATGAAGAAACTGCAAAAGCAAACTACAAGACAGAAGACAAATGGATTATTTCCAGAATGAACAAGGCAGCAAAGGAAGTTACAGATAACCTTGATAAATTTGAGCTTGGAATGGCTGCTCAGAGAGTTTATGACTTCATCTGGAATGAATACTGCGACTGGTACATTGAAATAGTTAAGCCGAGACTTTACGCAGATGAAGGAACAGACAAAGACACAGCAAGGTTTGTTCTCATAAAAGTTTTAAAAGACATGCTGAAACTCCTTCATCCTTTCATGCCTTTCATAACTGAAGAAATATGGTCATTCCTGCCTGAGACTTCTTCAAGGTTAATAAAAGCTGATTGGCCGAAGGCTTCAGAAAATGAAAACTTTGAAAAGGCTGAAGCTAATATGGAATTCATAATGGAAGCAGTAAGAAGCATCCGTAACACAAGAGCTGAAATGAATGTTGCACCTTCAAGAAAAGCAAGAGCCATTTTTGTTCCATCAAAGGATGAAGCTGTTGAATTTATTCAGACAGGTGCTCAATATTTTGCAACTCTTGCAAACATCACTGAAATCAAGATAGTTCATGACAAGACACAAATAGGCGAAGACACTGCATCAAGCGTTATGGAAGGAACTGAAATATACCTTCCTCTTGCAGACCTTATTGACTTTGAAAAGGAAATAGAAAGACTTGAAAAAGAAAAATCAAGGCTTCAAGGAGAACTTGACAGAGTTGTAGGCAAGCTTAACAATGAAAAATTCATGAGCAAGGCACCTGAAAGTGTAGTAAATGAAGAAAAAGAAAAAATGGCTAAGTATGAGTCAATGATGGAAAAAGTTGTTGAAAGGCTTGAACATCTGAAAGCAAAATAGCAGTTGATATTTCTTACAAATACTAATAAAATGTAATGTAGATACGAAAAATTAATGTAAAGGGAGATCATCATGACTTATCAGGAAGTATTGGAAAACGCAAGAAAAAAGATGGCGCCTAACTGCAGAGTGTGCAAAGAGTGCAACGGAGTTGTGTGCAAAGGAGAAATACCGGGCACAGGCGGAAAAGGAAACGGAAATGCTTTTAAAGTTTGTATTGAATTTCTAGACTCAGTTAAAATAAAGCTGGACACCATTTATAAAAATGAAGGACAGGACACTTCTGTTTCGTTGTTTGGCAGAAACTTCAAATATCCGTTTTTCGCTGCCCCTATTGGCGGAATGAATCTAAACTACAACGGAGCAATATCAGAAGCAGAATACGTTGATGCCGTTGTAAATGGAACAATTGCAGCAGGCGGTGCGGCTTTTACCGGAGACGGAGCTAATGACAGTCTGTTCCTTGACAGTCTTCCATATATTAAAGCAGCTGACGGCCAAGCAGTTCCAACAATCAAGCCATGGAAAAATGACAAGGCCCTTGAAAAAATAAAATTGCTGGAAGAAGTAGGAGCAATGGCATTTGCAATGGATATTGACTCTGCAGGTCTTATAAATCTTGCACTTGCCGGTAAACCTGTATCTGCTAAAAGCGTTGAAGAACTTTCAGAGCTTGCTGCATCTACAAATGTTCCTTTCATAGTAAAAGGAGTAATGACAAAAGAAGGAGCATTAAAGGCTCTTGAAGCCGGTGCTTATGGAATAGTTGTTTCATCCCACGGAGGAAGAGTGCTTCAGGATGCACCTGCAACATGCGCTATGCTTCCTGAAATAAAAGAAGCAGTTGGAGACAGGCTGAAAATATTTGTTGACGGCGGAATTCGTTCTGGTGCAGATGTTTTCAAGGCAATAGCTCTTGGAGCAGATGGTGTGCTCATAGGAAGACCGTACGTAATAGCAGCTTTTGGCGGCGGAAAAGAAGGTGTGGAACTTTACACTGAAAAAATCGGCGCTGAGTTAAGAGATGTAATGATTATGTCAGGATGTAAAAATATTAGCGACATAACAAGAGATAAAATAATATTGTAAATGAAATTGCTGGCGATGTTGTTTATTCAACAGCGGGCGGACACGAGGTCCGCCCCTAGTATAATGAATTAATATCTCACCATGAATTTGAAATCACAGGTTGTAGGGGAGAACCTCGTGTTCTCCCGAATATAAGATGTTATTGAATAAACAAAACGGGCGACACAAAATATATATCAATAATTTAGCGGTTCATTTTATAATGAGCTGTTTTTTTATTGGATGGGCGGATTGATATTGCTGGGGATGTTGTTTATTCAGCAGCGGGCGGACACGAGGTCCGCCCCTACGATTATTATATTAAATATTACTGACAGTCTCAGGGTATTTGTAATAATAAACTTTTTTGATATAATGGTGAGTGAAAACTGCTTAATATGTGAATATATATATGAGAGAATAAATGGAGGGTATGATGAATGACGATAATTTAATAAAACTTCTTAAGAAGAATCCCTCCAGGGGACTGTCCTGTGCCATTGATCAGTATGGCGGCCTTGTAAAGACCATAGCCGTGAGAATAATTGGCTATGAAAATCAGCAGGATATTGAGGAATGCGTATCTGATGTGTTTGTTGAACTTTGGAAATCCATAGACAATTACAATAAGGACAAGGGAATTCTTAAAAATTATATAATTTCCATAGCGAGGTTTGTTTGCATAAACAAGTTTAAACGCAAAATGAACCATACAGAAATTATCCCCCTGGAGGAAAGCGGACTGGAGCTGGATTTTGACATGGAAGATGAAGTGTCAGCCATAATAAATAAAAAAATCATAAAAGAAACAATTTACAATCTGCCTCAGCCTGACAAGGACATTTTCATAAGACGTTACTATTTGTATGAAACTGTGAAGGATATTGCAGAAACTTTAGGGTTGAATGCAAAGATGGTTGAAAACAAATTGTACAGAGGAAAAGAAAATCTTAAGCTCGCTCTACTTGAAAATGGAATTATAATATAGGAAAGGAAATTGATATGAAAAAAACAGATGATCTTTTTGATGATTTCTCTTTGCATGATGAAGATATAAATATTCATGAAGAAAATATCACGGAAATTGAACTTGAAAGAATAAAAAAATTGACTTTATCAAAAATAAACTCAAAAAAATCCAACAAAAAAGAAATTCATAATTCCTCTTGCTGCGTCTTTTATTTTGGTTCTTTCCTTTGCTGCAGTATTTGCCCAGGGAGGACTGTCAAACATTTATTACAGGCTTTTCGGAGAAAACATAAAGTATGTCAATGACATGGGTACTGTGATTGATAAAAGTTCTACTTCAAACGGAGTAACATTAAATGTTGCAAACATGGTGGGGGATGAGAATTCTTTTTACATCATATTTGAAGTCATAAAGGAAAATGGTGAAAAATTTTCGGAAAATGGAAATATTGAATTTGAAAATCTCAACCTTGACTTTGGAGGATCAGGCGGATACACATGGTATATGACTGAAGACGAAGATCCGGTTGACAACAAGGCCACATTCCTGCTTGTTGGAAATACTGAAAGAAAATCTGCAGGAAAGAAGCTGACGCTTAGGGCCAATAATTTCACTGAATACACAATAGAAAATCCTGCTGCTGATTTTGACACATACGGATTTTTAAAGAGAAATGCAGATTATCAAAATCAAGTTCTTGTAGAAAATAGATACAAGGAATCAATGCGTATACCTAAAGACCCTCAGGCATCGGAAGAAGAAAAACAGAAAATAGAATTTATGAACAACATTATTCCTTCACAAATTCTTCCTTACAACAACGATGATATTTACACGGAAGACAACATAGAGGAGAATAAGGGAATAATTGTTGACAACATTGGATTTGCAGAAGGAAAGTTGTGCATAAGAATTTTGAGAGAAGAATACGGGAATTTAAGTCTGGGCGATTTTTATTTTGAGAACAAGGTTGATGCTGATGACAGAAAATACAATGAATATTCCATATCTGAGGAATACGAGGGAAAACAATATGACTACTTCATATTTGACATAAAAAACATGGAAGAACTTGCAAATTATGATTTTGTGTACCACACAATAAACAAGAAGGCCACAACTATGGGAACCTGGGAAGTGACGTTTAAGGCTGACTACAAAAATGCCACCAGGACTTATAATGTAAACAAGATAATTGAAGTAGAAGGAAAAAGGTATTTGATCAAAGAATTAAAAATTTCACCAATTTCATTGACCGTGAAGCTCAACAACGACATAATCGATAACATAAGAAACAGAGGACACAATTTTTACGGAGCTGTAAGTGTCGTCATGAAAGACGGAAGTACTGTTGAATTGTCAAGCTGGGGCACAAGCACAAGGCCGCTCACATCAACATTAAACACGATTTTTCAAAAGCCAGTTGATGTAAACAACATTAAGTCCGTAATAATTTCTGGAACAGAAGTGACAATTAACAAATAAATGAAACTTTATAAAAAAACCGTGGAAATGTTTTCATGAAATTCATTGAAAATTCAGCGGTTTTTTTGTTGCACTTACCAATCGAAAGTGATAATATTCATTTGGTATCATATTTAGAAAACAATTATTATGGAGAGAAAAATGGTAAAACAGTATTTTCAAGATTTAAGGCTTGAATTCAAGGATTACAACAACAAAAAATTATCACAGGATGTTATGGCGGGACTTACTGTAACAGCTGTGGCGCTGCCATTGGCTCTTGCATTTGGCGTAAGCTCAGGAGCAGGGGCACCTTCCGGCATTATGTCAGCAATACTTGCTGGAATTGTAATGGGTGGCCTTGCAGGTGCATCTTACCAGGTGTCCGGTCCTACGGGAACAATGATTGCTATTTTAGCTTCAGTCTATGCAAGCTTTGGTTCTGAGGGAATTTTTATAACAGGTTTCATATCCGGTATTTTGCTTTTGCTGGCTGCAGTATTTCATTTCGGAAAACTTGTATCTTTCATTCCGGCACCTGTTATAACAGGGTTTACATCTGGTATTGCAGTCATTATTGCTCTTGGCCAGATTGACAATTTTTTTGGTACAACTTCTGTGGGAGCTGACAATATTGAAAAAATATTATCCTATGGAAGACTTGGATTTTCACCAAACATATATGCAGTTCTCATAGGCGTATTGGTTATGGCAATCATGATATTCTGGCCTAAGAAATGGAATGCAAAAGTTCCGTCATCACTGGCAGGACTAATAATTGCTCTTGCTTTAAATTGGATTGTTGATTTTCCTGTTAAGCTGGTTGGAGAAATACCAAGCACCATATTCCTTGAAAACAGACTTTCCCTGGGAAGCTTGTCTTTTGGAATGGTGTTTAAGCTTTTAAGCCCGGCCCTTAGCGTTGCAATACTGTGCATGATTGAAAGCTTACTATGTGGTGCTTCTGCGGGAAAAATAAAAAATGAGCCTTTGAAGGCCGACAGGGAGCTCATAGCTCAGGGCATAGGTAACATGATCATTTCCTTTTTTCGGAGGAATACCTGCATCGGCGGTTCTGGCAAGGACAAGCGTTGGACTCAAATCAGGCGGGCAAACAAGAATGGTTTCATTGGTACAGTCAGCAGGACTTCTTTTATCCATGCTTTTTCTGGGAAAGTTTATCTCCAGGATACCAATGGCTGCACTGGCCGGAGTTCTGATGATAACTGCCTGGCGCATGAACGAATGGAATGAAATAAAATACATATTTGATAAAAAATTTGGGAATGCAATTTTGGAATTTGCAATTACAATGGTTGCAACTGTCATGTTTGACCTTACCATTGCAATTTTAATAGGAGTACTCTTAGGAATCATGACATTTGTTATGAAAAACAGCGATTTGAAAATTGATGTGAGCAAGGTTGACTTGAAAAGAATCAAGGGACATGATGTTGCCGAAGATTGCTCTGATACAATAATTGTGTACCTGACAGGGCCTTTGTTCTTCATTACCAGAGAAAAGCTAGAGCAGCTGGTTGAACATTCAATAGAGGCTGAAAACATGATAATATCCATGAGAGCTGTAACCAGTATAGATGAGTCAGCAATCATTGAGTTCAAGGAAGTTGTAAATAAAATATCCAAAATAGGGACAAAAATGATGTTTTGCGGTGTTCAGGACAATGTAAAAGAAATGTTTGACCAGTCAGGATTTACTGATATCATAGGAGAAGAGTGCTTTTTCTGGGATGCAATTGAAGCATTCAGATACTTAAACATAATACAAACTGAAAAAATAGCCATATAATAAATGTTTGAAATATAAAAGCGGAATTATCTACATGATATTTCCGCTTTTTATTCTTTTGATTTCATATGATCAATCCGCTTTCTTAGTCTTCTTCCTGCTTAAGTCCTCTTTCATGCAATTCACATTCCTTTTGAATGCATTTGCTGTCAACATTGTATATGCATGTAATAGTACCGCATTTTCTAAAATTGATTTTTGCAACAACATCTCTTATGTCTTTCACCTGTATACTCATATTAAAACCTCCTATATTTGATTTGATAATTCATTATAGCATCAAAAATGCAACTTGTAAATATAAAAATGCAAAAAAATATAAAAAATTTGAGAAAAAGCATTTAAATGGGACAAAAATGCAATTTATTAATCAAGTCGTTCATAAAATGCAAGTTGTTCTGCAAGAATTATAAAAAAGAATTTTAAAGAATTGCAAGGAGGCTGCAATAAATGTCAATTTTGCTCAAAAAAAGCCTTCCCAAAGGAAGGCGCAGACTATTGAAACTGAACCTTCTTAAGGAAGGTTCAAAGTGATGTTACAGATGAGCTTTAATTTATTATTGCAAGAATCACAAAGTTTGCTATGAACAACAATGTGGAAACTATTAAAATCGGGTGAACTTCTTTTATTTGACCTTTAATCAGTTTAATGAGGCAGTAAAAAATGAAGCCTGCAGCTATACCGTAAGAGATGCTGTATGAAAAACCCATGAATACTGATGCAAAGAATGCCGGAATTGCTTCCTCCAGGTCTTCCCAGTTGATTTTTGTGAATGATGACATCATCATAACTCCAACTATTATAAGAACAGGAGAAGTTGCAGCTGTAGGAACTATTCCTGCTATAGGAGCTATCAATATGCATGAAAGGAATAGCAGGGCAGTAACTACGCTTGTAAGTCCTGTTCTGCCGCCTGCTCCGATTCCAGCAGCGCTTTCAACATATGTTGTTGTGTTGGAAGTTCCAAAAATTGCTCCGATGGATGTTGCTATGGCGTCTGCAAAAAGAGCTTTATCCATTTTGGATTTAAATCCTGTGCTTGTTTCAAGAGATCTCTGATCTTCTTCGCTGAATATTCCGCTTCTTCTTCCTGTTCCTATAAATGTTCCTATGGTATCAAACGTGTCAGATAAACTGAATGCAAATATTGTCATCAATACAAGAGGTATTCTTGAAGGATCTGAGAACAGAGACTGCATTCCTTTAGGGCCAAATGCCGCCCCAAATGTAGTTCCAAGATCTGCAAATGAAGAGGTTATGCTGTTTGAAGACATGGACAGTGAAGATAAATTAACAACTCCAAAAGGAATTCCTATGAGTGTTGTTGCTACGATACTTATAAGTATTGCTCCTTTTGCCTTCATTACAAGAAGAAAAACCAATATGACAAGGCCTATGAGTGCCAGTTGTGTAGCATGATTTGTAAAATCAACAAGTGCTGGAATAATTCCTCCGTTTGTAACAATAGAGAATATACTGCTGTATGTTCCATCTGCAGCAAAGGTCTGACCGTTAACTGAGATTATGTTTGCAGATTCTGAAGTGAACTGAACCATTTCTGCTCCCTTGATTCCGATGTATGCTATGAATATTCCTATTCCTCCGCTTATGGCGTTTTGAAGGCTTTCAGGTATTGATTTTATTATGCTTTTTCTTATTTTTGTAACAGTGATGAAGATGTTTAATAATCCGCATATGAATACAAGAGCCAGTGCTTGTTCCCATGAAAAACCAAGAGCAAACACAACTGTATATGTGAAGAATGCATTAAGTCCCATACCTGGTGCCTGAGCATATGGCACGTTGGCAAACAATCCCATGATGAGAGTTCCTATGACTGAAGCTATGATAGTTGAAAGGAATACTGCCTGAGAAGGCATTCCTGTGGCAGATAATATTGCCGGATTCACAAAGATGATGTATGACATTGCAAAAAATGTTGTTAAGCCGGCAAAAATTTCTGTTGAGACATTTGTGCCGTTTTCCTTAAGTTTAAAATACTTTTCCATAAATTCCTCCTGTAGTTGTTTTGGGAATTAATATTAACCACTAATGTTCACTATTTCCAAATATCATTTATAAATACATATAAATAATACTCATAATATAAAAAGCGAATAGATAAAATCTACTCGCATCATATACAATAGTGAACTAATCAATAGTCAAACAATTTACGGCTGTTTGGTAGAAACTTTGGAACCATATTTTCCATATTATATTGATGCTAATATTTAATTTCGACTATAATATTATATATGTAAATAACACAATAATCAATATGTTTTTAATGTGAGTACATTTTAATAATTTGGAATAAAATCACATAAGAATTTACAGGATTTACTGTAAAAATGTATTGACAAGGGTGGGTTAGGTGGGTATAATTATAAAAATTATGAAAAAGCTGTGACGGAGACAAAAATACTGGCAGATAACTTTAGAGAGCCGATGGTTGGTGAAAATCGGTGTTATAAGTATAATGATCACTCCCAAGCTTCCTGGCTGACATGTAGGCCGGGACGTATGCCTGCGTTATAGGGATAAAGTTTATATGACTTGATTGAGGCGATTATATCGCGAACCAGGGTGGTACCACGAAAAGACCTTTCGTCCCTGAACACATGAGATGTGTTCAGAGACGAGAGGTTTTTATTTATGTATGCCCTAACCCCATTTTTCAGAGTGTTTTTTCTGAAAAATGGCGGTAGGTCAACGAAGCGGACTTCCCAATTTATGCGAGCGGTAGCGAGCTGATAAATTGGTGAATGAGACTGCGAAATTTATTCAAGCAAGTAGTTGGCAGTCCCTCGATAATGCAGTTTATTATTTTAAAATATATTAAATCAGGAGGAAATTATGAGAAGTGATCAAGTAACAAAAGGAGTTCAACAGGCACCGCATCGCTCTCTTTTTAATGCTTTGGGGCATACGAAGGAAGAAATGAACAAGCCGTTGATAGGAATTGTAAGTTCATACAATGAAATAGTTCCGGGACACATGAACCTGGACAAGATTGTTGATGCAGTCAAATTGGGAGTTGCAATGGCAGGAGGAACACCGGTAGTGTTCCCGGCAATAGCAGTGTGTGATGGAATTGCCATGGGACATGAAGGAATGAAGTATTCTCTTGTTACAAGAGATCTGATTGCTGATTCAACAGAAGCAATGGCAATGGCCCATTGTTTTGACGGTCTTGTAATGGTTCCTAACTGTGATAAAAACGTGCCGGGATTATTAATGGCAGCAGCAAGAGTGAATATTCCAACAATTTTTGTAAGCGGTGGTGCAATGCTTGCAGGAAGAGTAAAGAATAATAAAACAAGTCTTTCAAGTCTGTTTGAGGCCGTTGGAGCATACAATGCAGGAAAAATTTCCATGGAAGAAGTTGAAGAATACGAGCAGAAGGCATGCCCAACATGCGGATCATGCTCAGGCATGTACACAGCAAACAGCATGAACTGTCTTACTGAAGCACTGGGAATGGGACTTAAAGGAAACGGAACAATTCCAGCTGTATATTCTGAAAGAATAAGACTTGCAAAACACGCAGGCATGAAAATAATGGAGCTTGTTGAAAAAGACATCAAGCCAAAAGACATAATGACAAAAGATGCATTCATGAACGCCCTGGCAGTGGACATGGCCTTGGGCTGCAGCACAAACAGCATGCTTCACCTTCCGGCCATAGCTCATGAGGCAGGAGTGGAATTAAATCCTGAAATTGCAAACGAAGTGAGCGCAAAGACACCTAACCTGTGCCACCTGGCACCTGCAGGTCACACATACATTGAAGATCTGAACGAAGCAGGGGGAGTTTATGCTGTAATGAATGAGCTTAACAAAAAAGGTCTTCTTAAAACAGACCTCATTACCTGCACCGGAAAGACAATTGCAGAAAACATAGAAGGATGCGTAAACCTGGACCCTGAAGTAATCAGGCCAATAGAAAATCCATTCAGCCAGACAGGTGGAATTGCAGTTCTCAAAGGAAATCTTGCACCTGATACATGTGTTGTAAAACGCTCGGCTGTAGCACCTGAAATGCTTGTTCACCAGGGACCTGCAAGAGTTTTCGACTGTGAAGAAGATGCCATAAATGCAATTAATCAAGGATTGATTGTTGCAGGAGATGTTGTTGTCATCCGATACGAGGGACCAAAGGGAGGACCCGGAATGAGAGAAATGTTAAACCCAACTTCTGCAATAGTTGGAAGAGGTCTTGGAAGCAGCGTTGCCCTCATAACTGACGGACGTTTCTCAGGAGCTACAAGAGGAGCATCAATCGGACACGTATCTCCTGAAGCTGCAGTGGGAGGAAACATAGCTCTTGTTCAAGAAGGTGATATCATCAAAATAGACATGCTCAAAAACACAATTGACTTTGAGGTGTCTGATGAAGAACTAAAAAAGAGAAGAGAAAACTGGCAGCCTAGAGAACCAAGAATAACAACTGGTTATCTATCAAGATACAGGGCACTTGTTACATCAGGAAACAGAGGAGCAGTGCTTGAAGTTCCAAAAATAAAATAATAAATAAGCATCAATTTTGATGCTCAGGTTGATGACAAATTTGACTCAAAAATGTAGGGGAGACTACTGTCCTCCCGCATATACAAATTCATTTATATAATAACAACGGGCGTATACAAGATACGCCCCTACGTTCTGTGGGAAATTAGTTTTGTCAATAGTAAGAGCATCGGCGTTCCGATGCTTTTTTTGCTGTTTTGCCATAAAAATTCGGTTGCTCTTTTATTGTTTTAATTTATGTGTTATATTGTTATCAATAAATGTTTAAGGAGTCTATATGCATAAAATATTAATTGTTGAAGATGACTTGGTTATAGCTTCATCTGTTAAAAATCATATAAAATCCTGGGGATGCGAAGCAATGTGCGTCGATGATTTTGAAAATGTATTGTCTATTTTTGCATCATACTCACCTCATCTGGTTCTTATGGACATATCACTTCCTTTTTACAACGGTTATCACTGGTGCAGTGAAATTCGAAGAATATCAAAGGTGCCCATTATTTTTATTTCATCTGCATCAGACAACATGAATATTGTAATGGCCATGAACATGGGTGGAGATGATTTTATTTCAAAACCATTTGACCTCAATGTTCTTACAGCAAAGGTGCAGGCAATGCTTCGTCGTACATATGATTTTGCAGGGCAGACAAATCTTTTGGAACACAAGGGGGCAATACTTAACACAGGGGATACTAGTCTCACATACAAGGGAACAAAAGTAGAGCTTACAAAAAATGATTTCAAAATACTGCAGTTTCTCATGGAAAACAAGGGAAGGACCGTGAGCCGTGACGCATTGATGACAAGACTTTGGGAAACTGACTGTTATGTGGATGAAAACACGCTTACAGTAAATGTTACAAGGCTCAGAAAAAAGCTGGATGCTGCAGGTCTTACGGAGTTCATACTAACAAGGAAAGGAATAGGGTACATAGTGGAATAAATGAAAACAATTAATCTATTCAGCGCTTATCTTATGCAGCATAAAAAATCAGCAGCATTTTTTGCATTGTTTGCTGCTGTATTTGCTGTAGAGTTTTATCTGTACGGATTGCCACTGGATGCAGTGGTTTATGGCTTTGTCCTTTGCTCTTTTTTCGGATTTATAGCTCTGGCCTATGACTTTTTAGTATTTTATAAAAAAATAAATGCTCTGGAGGATATTAAACGCCGAATAACTCTTTCTCTTGATGAGCTGCCTGAACCTAAAAGCCTCATGGAAAGAGAATATTTTGAACTGCTCAGTGCAGTCCACGAGGACAAAATAAGAAAGATTACAGCCATGGACAATTCGAGAAAAGAAATTGCTGATTACTATACTCTGTGGGCTCATCAGATAAAAACGCCGATTTCAGCCATGAGGCTATTGCTGCAATCGGAAGAAGACATAAATCCAGATGAGATTTCCATGGAACTTTTCAAGATAGAACAGTATGTTGCAATGGTTCTTCAATACATTCGTCTTGACAGCAGCTCTACGGATTTTGTTATAAAGGAATACAATCTTGATGATATAGTCAGACAGGCTGTAAGAAAATATGCGAAAATATTCGTTCACAAAAAGCTTAAGCTTGAATTTTCAGAACTTAAAAGTACAGTTCTCACTGATGAAAAGTGGCTGTTATTTGTGATTGAACAAATATTGTCCAACTCTCTTAAGTACACCGTAAGAGGCGGAATATCAATATATACAGAAGGAAACGAACACAAAATTCTCGTTATTGAAGATACGGGGATAGGAATAAAAGAAGAGGACCTTCCACGGGTTTTTGAAAACGGATTTACAGGATACAACGGAAGGGAAGACAAAAAATCTACGGGCATAGGTTTGTATCTTTGCAAGAAAATTTTAACAAAGCTTTCACACAAAATACAAATTGAATCTCAGGCAGGAAGAGGAACAAGGGTTAAAATAAATTTTGAAAACATTAAAGTGGAAGTTGAATAGCTAACCTTTCAGAAATGTAAGGTTGCTTATGAAAATGAAAGGTAAATCAATTTCTGAATTTTAAAGTGCTTGATATACTGTTGCTATATTAATTAATTCAGGAGGTCAATATGGCAATTTTAGAGGTAAATAACCTTAAAAAAATTTATACTTCGCGTTTTGGAACAAACCATGTGCAGGCCCTTTCAAACGTGTCTTTTTCAGTTGAAAATGGTGAATATGTTGCAATAATGGGAGAATCAGGTTCGGGAAAGACAACACTTTTGAACATTCTTGCTGCTCTTGACAAATCTACGGGCGGAGAAGTTTTATTAAACGGCAAAAATCTTGCATCAATTAAGGAAAGTGAAATTTCTGCATTTCGTCGTGACAACCTTGGCTTTGTTTTTCAGGACTTCAACTTGTTGGACACATTTTCCATGCAGGACAACATATTTCTTCCACTTGTTCTGGCAGGAAAAACCTATGATGAAATGAATGGCAAACTTAAAGTAATAGCTGAAAAGCTTGGAATTTCAGACATACTTTCAAAATATCCATATGAGGTGTCAGGAGGACAAAAGCAAAGGGCAGCTGTAGCAAGGGCACTGATCACAGGACCAAAGCTCATACTGGCAGACGAACCTACAGGTTCCCTGGATTCCCATGCCACAGACGGTCTGCTCCGTATGTTTGATGAAATCAATGAAGAAGGGCAGACAATACTCATGGTTACTCACAGCACAAAGGCTGCAAGCCACGCAAAAAGGGTGCTGTTCATTAAGGATGGGGAAGTGTTCCATCAAATTTACAAGGCTTCTCAAACAACAGAAGAAATGTATCAGAAAATTTCAAACACACTTACAATGATAGCAACTGGCGGTGGAAAAAATGAATAAGCATTTTTTTCCTAGACTGGCTCTCATAAACATAAGGAAAAACGGTAAGTTTTATGTACCGTACATGATAACATGTATCAGCACTGTTGCCATGTTTTACATTATGCGCATGATTTCATTGAATGAAGGAATTGAAAACATGCCCGGGTCATATTCTGTGGTGACAATACTCATGCTGGGAACAATAGTAATAGGGATATTTTCTGTTATATTTCTGTTTTATACAAACAGTTTCCTCATGAAGAGGCGAAAAAAGGAAATCGGCCTTTACAACATTCTTGGAATGGAAAAGAAGCACATTGCAAAGATACTTTTTTTTGAGACTTTATTTATAGGAACCGCCACAATATCAGTTGGTCTTATGTGTGGAATTTTGTTCAGCAAGCTGATATTCATGCTGTTATTCAAAATTTTGCACTTCACCATACCGCTGGGATTTTTTGTGAGCAAGGTTTCAATTATCACAACATCTGTCTTGTTCTGGGGAATTTTTTTATTAAACCTTTTATACAACCTGATGCAGATTCATTCGTCAAATCCTATTGATTTGCTTAAGGGAAGCAGCACAGGGGAAAAAGAGCCCAAATCCAAAAATCTTCTTGCATTGCTTGGCATTGCTGCAACAGGTGCAGGATATTATATAGCGCTGGTAACGAAATCACCTCTAAGTGCCATGTACCTGTTTTTCATAGCTGTGGTGCTTGTAATAATCGGTACGTACTGTCTCTTTACTGCAGGAAGCATAATGATTCTGAAGCGCTTAAAACAAAACAGGAATTATTATTACAGGACCAAAAATTTCACATCCATATCGGGAATGATTTACAGAATGAAGCAAAATGCCGTTGGACTGGCTAATATCTGCATACTTTCAACTGCAGTGCTGGTTATGATATCAACAACAGTGGCACTTTACATGGGTGTGGATGAACAGTTGGAAAACCGCTGCCCCAACGATGTGACCATTACATTGGGAAACCCTAAAGACAGTGAACCTGGAGAAATTAAGGATATAGTTAATAAGAATGCTCAAAAGCTGGGCAGGAACATAAGCAACATGTTTGATTACCAGTACCTGGAGTTCTATGCGGAAAGAGACGGCGATAGGTTTGTTACTGACGGGTTAAACAGTGTTACAAGCACAAATATTTCGGATTTGTACTTTATAACAACTGAGCAGTACAAAAAAATAACCGGAGAAGATGTTTCTTTGAAAGAACGGGAGGTACTTTTCTACAGCTGCAGTAAAAATAAAACAGATTCATTCACACTTTTTGACAACAATTACACCGTAAAAAATAATCTTGATGAATTTCCAATAAAAGAGGATTATACTGCAGTCTTTGTAGATGTTTACTACATAGTTGCAGAAGAAAAGGATGTGGAGGAAATATATGAAAAGCAGCTAAGTGAGTTCAAGGATGATGCTGCCAAGTATTCTTATTATGCAGCCTTTGATGTAGATGGCTCAAAGGATGAAGAAAAGGCCTTTGCCGATTCCATATACAGAGACTTCACCGGTTCAAAGGAAGAAATCGTAGATTTTAGATTTGAAAGCAAGCAAGGTCTGGAAGAAGAATTTTATGCCATGATAGGAGGATTTTTGTTCCTGGGAATATTCCTTGGGCTATTATTCCTCTCTGCAACAGTACTGATAATTTACTACAAACAAATTTCAGAGGGATATGATGACAGGGAAAGGTTTGAAATCATGCAGAAAGTGGGAATGAGCAGAAGCGAGGTCAAGACCTCCATAAAAAGCCAGATAATAAAGGTGTTTTTTCTTCCTCTTATCATGGCCATTGTTCACATAGCTGCAGCATTTAAAATGATAACCAGGCTGTTACTGCTGTTCAATCTAACAAATGTATGGCTTTTTGCAATTTGCACAGCCGTAACCATAGCAGTCTTTGCAGTGATTTACTTTATTGTGTACACACTCACTGCAAGAGTTTATTATAAGATTGTTCAGTAAAAAATACCGCATTTGACATATCCTTAAGGGAATGTCAGTGCGGTATTTTTATTAGGATAAACTTTTTTTAATGTTTAGTTAGTAAATATCTGTGTCCAATATGGTGTTCCGTTTGAGTTTACTGCATAACCAACTCCTATTTTTGAGAAGTTAGTTGATAAAATATTTGCTCTGTGGCCTGGAGAATTCATCCATGCTGTTACAACTGCTTCCGGAGTTTTTTGACCTGAAGCTATGTTTTCACCCCAAGCAGACCATTTAATTCCAAATCTCGTCAACATGTCTCCGGCACTTCCATATGTGGGTGACTGATGAGCAAAGTAATTGTTGGCTGCCATATCTTTTGATTTTGTTCTGGCAACATTAGATACTGATTGATCAAATGTAAGTGCTGATAAACCAGCCTTTTGTCTTTCAATGTTTACAAGTTCTGCTACTTTTTGCTCATAAGATAAATTTGACGAAGAAACTGTATTGCTTGGTGTAGTTGCAGCTGTTGAAGGTGCAGTAGTCTGAGTTGTAGGCTTAGTTGCAACTGGTGTTGTTGCTGCTGGCTTAGTTGCAACAGGTGTTGCTGGCTGAGTTACTGCAGGTGTTGTTGCAGGTTTAGCCGCTGGTGCAGTAGTTGCCGGCTTAGTTGCAACAGGTGTCGCAGGCTTAGTTACAGCTGGTGTTGTTGCAGCAGGCTTAGCTGCCACTGGCTGAGTTGCAGTTGGTTTAGCTGCCGCAGGAGCAGTTGTTGTCTGCTGAGTTGAAGCTGGCTTTTGAACTGCAGTTGTTGTTTTGTTTAAAACTGTATTCCAGTCTATTGAATTCAAATCCATTTCTTGTCCGTTTACAGTCAGCTTGTACTGTTTTACGTTAGAGTTGCTTGTTATTCCTTTCAGCATGCTGCTAAGATCATAGTTGAACGTCTTTTCGCAGTCTGTTGTAGTTGCAGCAAATGCTGATGTTGATGACAAAGCTAAAGCTGCTGTCAATGTTAATGCTATAATTTTATTTTTCATAATTCACTCCTATTTAGTCTTTAGATTTTTTAGGAAGAGGGCACGCCCTGCTTCTTTGGAAATTTTAGAACTTGTTAATGAGTTTTTCGTCATAAGGAATTATAGCATGTACTTGTTTTAAAAAAAACAATCAATAACTTCATTAAATGCCAATTGTGACAATTATATTACACATTTTTGCATTTAGAAAAATATATAACAATAAAAATGTAAATCGGTGGAAAATTTATGAAAATTGTGTATAATAAGAATAGATTTATTACAGCCATTGGATTAATGGTAAATATATGGTATGATGTTTTTAAGATTTGCAATTAAGACTTGACAATAAATTGGATTTATATTATCATTCCTTTTATAAATACATATTAACATAACTGTGAAGGAAACAAAGTAACAATTTGGTTACAAAACAGAGAGTGAATCGGCTGGTGAAAGATTCTCAGAACAAAGTGTGAAATACAGTTCCGGAGTTACTGCTGTGCAGCGGGTTGTCTGACCGTTAATTCAGAAGAGGCAAGAAATTTTTGCGAATTAAGGTGGTACCACGGGTTATCTCGTCCTTTCAGGAGAGATAGCCCTTTTATTATTCTAGAAAAGGACAATTAAAGTTTAAGGAGGAATCATATGGAAAAAAGAAATGTTTTTGATGTTTTACAAGAAAGAGGATATATCGAACAGTGTACTCATGAAGAAGAAATAAGAGAATTGCTTGGAAAGGAATCAGTTACATTTTATATAGGTTTTGACCCTACGGCCGACAGCCTTCACATTGGCCACTATATTCAAATAATGGTAATGTCTATAATGCAGCAGCACGGGCACAGACCAATTGCTCTTTTAGGCGGCGGAACTACAATGATTGGAGACCCAAGCGACAGAACAGGTATGCGCTCAATAATGACACAGGAAATAATAGCGCGCAATGCTGAAAACTTCAAGAAAGTTTTCGAAAAATTTCTTGATTTTTCAGAAGGAAAGGCAATAATGGACAACAACGCTGAGTGGCTTTTACCATTGAATTACCTGGATTTCATGAGAGAAGTGGGCGTTCACTTTTCTGTAAACAGAATGCTTGCTGCAGATTGCTACAAAAACAGAATGGAGCAGGGGCTTACATTCTTTGAATTCGGATACATGTTAATGCAAAGCTATGACTTTTATGTATTGAACCAGAAATACAACTGCAAGATGCAGTTTGGCGGAAACGACCAGTGGTCAAACATCATAGGAGGAGTGGAACTTACAAGAAAGAAAGCTGGAGAACAGGTTTATGGAATGACATTCTCACTTCTTACAAACAGTGAAGGCAAGAAGATGGGCAAGACTGAAAAGGGTGCTTTGTGGCTGGACAGAAACAAAACAACACCATATGAGTTTTACCAGTACTGGAGAAACATCGGTGATGCTGATGTTGAAAAATGTCTGGCACTATTGACTTTCCTCCCTATGGATGAAGTAAGACGCCTTGGTGCATTGGAAGGTTCTGAAATAAACAAAGCCAAGGAAGTATTGGCATATGAAGTTACAAAACTAATACATTCTGAAGAAGACGCCATAAATGCCCAGGAAGCAGCAAGAGCATTGTTTGGAAAAGGAACAGAATCAGAAAACATGCCTACAACTGAAATCACAAGAGAAGAGCTTGGAGAAGGAATGTCAGTAATAGACATGATGTCTAAGGCAAATCTTATTAAGACAAAAAGCGAAGGAAGAAGGCTCATTGAACAATCAGGAGTTACAGTAAACGACGTTGTAGTAAGTGACGTAAATGCAGTATTAACATTAGCTGATTTTGAAGACGAAAAACTTATAATCAAAAAAGGCAAGAAAGTATACCACAGAATTAAATTAGTTTAATATAATTAAGCGACCCCTTTGGGGTCGTTTTTTTGCTTAAAAAATTATTAATACTTTAAGGAAATTATGGTAAAATATTTAGGTACTATAAAATGATAGGAGTGATTATGTGCTAAACAAACAGGTAATTGAAGATACACTGAATGCTGCTTTGACAACCGGCGGCGATTTTGCAGAAGTATATGTTGAAGACAGGACAAACAACGGCATTGTAATGATAGGCGGAAAAGTTGAAAGCACTATGACAGGAAGAGATTACGGCGTTGGCATCCGCATATTCAAGGGATTTAACAGCGTTTATGCATACACAAACAAATCTGACAGAGATTCTTTAATATCAACAGCAAAAAAAGCAGCAGCAGCCATAGAAGGAAAACAGGGCACTACAGCATTAAGTTTAAACATGACACAAAATGAAAATATAAATGTAATACATATTGATCCCAACACAATTGAAAAAACAAGAAAGGTTCAGCTAATGCGCCGTGCCTACGATACAGCATTCAATTATGATGATCTTATAACACAGGTTACAGTAAGCTACATGGACTACAATCAGGATATAATGGTTGCAAATTCAGAAGGATTATGGAAAGAAGACAAACGTGTAAGAACACGTCTTGCAATTTCATCCGTTGCCAGTAAAAATGGAGAAATGCAGTCTGGATTTTTCGGGCCTGGAGCTAGCAAGGGCTACGAATTTTATGAAAACCTTGACGTTGACAAATATGCAAAAGAAGCATCACGCATTGCCGTAACCATGGTAAATGCTAAATACAGCCCAAGCGGAAAAATGCCTGTAATAATAGACAACGGCTTTGGGGGAGTAATATTCCATGAGGCATGCGGCCACGGTCTTGAAGCAACATCAGTTGCCAAGGGTTTATCTGTATTTTCAGACAAAATAGGTCAAAAAATTGCATCACCGCTTGTCACAGCAATTGATGACGGAACAATACCAAACGAGTGGGGTTCATTCAACATTGATGACGAAGGAACACCTTCCCACAGAAATGTGCTGATTGAAAACGGAATATTGAAAGGTTACATGATTGATAAACTCAATGCAAGAAGAATGAACATGGACATAACAGGCTCAGGAAGAAGGCAGTCTTACAGATATGCACCTACTTCAAGGATGTCCAACACATTCATTGACAACGGAAAATCATCCCCTGAAGAAATAATCGCCAACACCGAAAAAGGAATTTATGCAAAATACATGGGAGGCGGAAGTGTAAATCCAAGCACAGGCGAGTTTAACTTTGCCGTAATGGAAGGATACATTGTAGAAAACGGAAAAATCAAGGATCCTGTAAGAGGTGCAACGCTAATAGGAAAGGGAACTGACATACTGAACAAAATTGACATGGTTGGAAACAACATGACACACGGACAGGGAATGTGCGGCTCCGTAAGCGGAAGCATTCCTACAAATGTAGGCCAGCCCATGATAAGAGTTTCTGAAATAACCGTAGGCGGAAGGGAAGGTGAAAAATAATGGATATGAAAATGCTCATAGATAAAATATTTGCTGAAGGAAAAAAACAAAGGCATAAATGACATGGAAGTTTTTTATTCGGCAGGAAGCAGCCTTTCTCTCAAGGTGTTTCAAAAGGAACTTGACGGCTACAGTCTGTCCGAAAGCGAAGGCCTGGGGCTTAGAGGAATGTACAACGGCAAAATGGGATATTCCTACACTGAAAAGGTTGACGAAACTTCCATAGATTTGCTTGTTAAAAATGTTAAGGAAAATGCCACCGTAATAGATTCTGATGATGAAGAATATATTTTTGAAGGGTCAAAGGAATATAAAAAAGTAGACACATTCAATCCCAAACTTGAAGAAGTGAAAGAAGCTGCAAAAATAAAGTTTGTAAAGCAGCTTGAAGAAGAAGCTTTTAAAATTGACAACAGAATACAATCAGTGGAAACATGCGTATACGGCGACGGCTACGGCGAAACCATAATGTCAAACACAAAGGGTCTGTACCTTCACGACAAGAGCAACATTGCCTACACATACGTGGTTGTTGTTGCAAAAGAAAACGAAGACATAAAAACAGGCATGGCATACCGCACCGGCAATGATTTTTCCAAATTCAACCCCAAGGAAATTGCAGAGGAAGCAGTAAAAGAAGCATTGTCAATGCTTGGAGCAAAGTCTGTGAAGTCAGGAGATTACCCAATAATCATAAGAAACAATGCAGCTGCAGATTTATTGGAAGCATTTGAAGGAATTTTCTCAGCGGAAAATGTGCAGAAAAATCTGTCCCTGCTGAAAGGAAAATTAAATGAACAAATAGGAAGCGAAAAGTTCACGCTTGTTGATGACCCTTTCATGGAGGGAGGATTGGCTTCAAGATCCTTTGATGGAGAAGGAGTTGCCAGTAAGTATAAGAAAGTCGTTGACAAGGGTGTTTTGAAAACATACTTCCACAATTTGAAGACTGCCAAAAAAGACGGAGTTGAAACAACAGGAAATGCTAGCAAATCTTCTTACAAATCATCTGTAGGCATAGCTCCTTCCAACTTCTATGTTGAAAAGGGTGAAAAAACTCTTGAAGAAATAATTTCTTCCATGGATAAGGGAATTTTAATTACGGAACTTCAAGGACTTCATTCAGGACTGAATTCCGTGTCAGGTGATTTTTCGCTGGCAGCCCTTGGTTATGAAATAAAGGACGGAAAAATTTCGAAGCCTGTGGAACAAATAACAGTGGCAGGAAATTACTTTGAACTCCTTAAAAATATAGAAGAAACAGGATCAGACCTGAAATTTGGCCTTCCGGGAGAAGCATATATAGGTTCTCCTTCTTTGAAAATCAAGAAGCTTGCCATAGCAGGGGAATAAGAAATAAAAATAAAAAAAAA
>NZ_CANG01000964.1:0-4326 GCF_000309315.1 Sedimentibacter sp. B4 | reverse complement strand
ATTATCTTGAGCAGCATTGATCATCTATTGCTGTGGTTTTTGAAATAATTTAAAAATAAGGAGTTGTTTAGTTTGAAGAAAATCGGATTTATCGGAATGGGCATAATGGGATTGCCTATGGCTGTGAATTTAGTAAAGAAAAGCAAACAGGAAGTTGTAGGCTTTGACGTAGTTGAAGAAAAAAAGAATATTTTCGAAGAAAATGGCGGTATTCCTGTTGATAACACTGATGAAATAACTAATGCCTGCGATATTATTTTTTTATGTCTTCCAACTAATGATTTGGTTAAATCAACCATTCAAAAAATAATAAGTTCCGGCAGAACAGGAACTATAATTGTTGACTTAAGTTCAACTGCTCCTAATGTAATACGTGAAATGTATCCTGTTGCTAAAGAAGCAGGGATAAAACTGCTGGATTCTCCTGTAAGTGGAGGCGAAGTGGGTGCCGTAGAAGGAACTCTGGCAATCATGTGCGGCGGAGACAAGGAAGTTTTTGAAGAGGTACAACCTCTGCTACATTGCATGGGAGCAAATGTTACGTATATGGGAAGTACAGGCTGCGGTTCTGTGGCAAAGCTGGCTAACAACATGATAGTGGGATGCAATCTGGCATCTGTTGGAGAAGCGCTGGCATTTGCAGTTAAGGCAGGTCTTGACCCACAGGTGTTGTTCGATGCAATAAAGGATGGATTTGCAGGTAGTGCGGTCTTCAGTACAAAGGCACCAAAAATAATAAGCAGAAATTATGAGGCAAGTGCAAGAGTAGCTGTTCACCAGAAAGATTTGAAAAATGCAGTATTGCTTGCTAATGAACTGGGAGTTGAAATTCCCATGTCCGAAATGGTATTGGACTATATGAATGAGCTTGAAGCAGACGGAAGAATAAATGAAGACCACTGCGCAGTTGCAAGAATTTATGAAAAACGAATGGGTGTTGAAATTAAGAGCAGTAACGAATAAAAATAAAATAGAATAAAATTTTAATCAATCACTCTTGACAATATTTGTTAAAAAAGTATTAATATTGACTTAGTTATTCTACTAGTGTATAATAAATGAGCAATGAAAATGATTTCATTTAAGGAGTGATTTTTTTTGACAAATTTATTGTCTAAAACTTATGCAGATTATGTGCAGAACGGCTTTAAAAGATGTGAAGCACTTAATACGGACAAGGACAGCAATGTTTGTTTTTTTAATATTTCAGCATTTGATTTAGATTTTCTTTTAGCTGAAAGCAAGGAATTGTTGCATCAATCTGAACAAATTATGGAAAACATGTGCGAGTACATGGACTCTTTCATTTCGATTTTTTTTGTAAACAAGGATGGATATATTTTAAAGGAAAAGAAGTGCAAGGGTTATAACTTGGATTTTGGAATGAACTTACCTTTAGGCGGCAGATTTACCGAGAAGTTCAACGGGAACACATCCATAAGCACGTCAATTGCAGAGAACAGACCAATTTGCCTTATAGGTTCTGAACATTATTGTGCGTGTTATCACGACTATGCAACATTGAGCGCACCTGTATACAATGGCGGTGAAGTAGTGGGTGTGCTGTCGGCTATATGCTTAAAAGAACATGCAAGTCTCTATGCTCTTGGCATGATTGCTTCTTCTGCAAGATCAATAAGCATAGGCTATGAAGCTGAAAAGATTAACAAGGCCATTGTTGAGAAAAACAAATATGAAAGTGCAATAGTTGAAACGCTTACTGATGGTGTTCTCACAGTGGACAAGGACGGATTTGTAACTTATCTGAACCAGGTGGGAGCTGAAATACTTTGCGTGAACAGGGAAAAATCCATTGGAAAGCACATATCGAATGTTGTGGATTTCAAGCCCGTTGTCTTGGATGTTTTGAAGACAGGAAAAGGTTACATTGACAAGGAGTTTCTCCTTACAAATGCATCAGGAATCAAAATTCATTTCATTAAGACAGCAGTTCCCATAAAGGATGAAAATGGAAATGTTGTAACTGTTGTAGATACATTCAGAAAAATCAAAAGAGTCAACAAGTTTTTAAATGAAATGACG
The DNA here is from genome assembly GCF_000309315.1 of Sedimentibacter sp. B4. NCBI lineage: Bacteria > Bacillati > Bacillota > Tissierellia > Sedimentibacter > Sedimentibacter sp. B4. The sequence continues at coordinate 2,283 of NZ_CANG01000964.1, read as the reverse complement.
GGAGCCTATGCCAATTTTAATTTTGAAGATATTATAGGATCAAGTTCAAAGCTTCAGGACTGTATAAATACTGCAAAAGCTGCAGCCAGCAGCCTGTCAAATGTATTGATTACAGGAGAAAGCGGTACGGGAAAAGAGCTTATTGCACATTCCATACACAATTACAGCGACAGAAGAAAGCAGCCGTTTGTTTCAATAAATTGCGGCGCCATCCCAAGAGAGCTTCTGGAATCTGAGCTTTTCGGATATGAACCCGGTTCGTTTACAGGTGCTTCCACCAAGGGAAGAATAGGCAAGTTTGAGCTGGCTGACGGAGGCACTATATTTCTTGATGAAATAGGGGAAATGCCAATGGATATGCAGGTAAGCTGTTAAGAGTTATTCAGGACAGAAAGCTTACAAGGGTTGGCGGGAACAGCGTTTTTGATCTTGATGTAAGAATTATTGCAGCAACAAACAAAAATCTATTGGATCTTTGCAAAAAAGGAATTTTCAGAGAAGACTTATATTACAGGATTAACGTTCTTCATGTAAATCTTCCTTCATTAAGAGAACGCAAGGAAGATATTCATGAACTTATTCGCCATTTCATTAAAAAAGTAAGCAATTATTTAAATAAGACGGTTAATGAAATTTCTCCGGGCGCCATGAAAAAAATATTGAGCTACAGTTGGCCGGGAAATATCAGAGAATTGGAAAATGCAATAGAAAGAGCAGTTAATCTTTGTAATGGCAGCATTATAACAGAAAATGAAATATTTAATGCTGAGTGGAGTATTACAAATGCTGCAACAAGACAGGCAGAAGAATCTTCTTCTACTTCTTCCGAAGCGCTTTCTGAAAGGGATATTGAACCGCTGGAAGTCATGGAAAGAAGGGCCATTGAAAGGGCTCTCAGCATTTCCGGAGGAAATATAACCATAACTGCAAATATGCTGCAGGTTACAAGAAACACAATTTATAACAAAATGAAAAAGTATAATTTAGCAGAATGAATTAGTAAATAAAATTTAGCAGTGCTAAAAAAATTGGCACTGCTAAAAAAATGCGCAAACGAGTGCACAAAATTTTAACATTCAATAAAGTTACAGTTTGCAAATGTCTGTTTTGAGTTTGATGTAAAATTAACTTTATGTAAATGCAAATGTTTTTCTGGCTTAGTGTTAAAATTGGCATATCAATTGCAAGTATATATGTAATCAAAAAACTTTTAGGAGGAATTTAAGTAATGAAAAAAATATTATCCCTTATACTTGTAGCAGCCTTGACATTAAGTGTTGGCTTGACAGGATGCTCATCAAAATCAGAGCAGCCAGCTGGAGATAAGCCTGCCGAATCTACAGGGGAAAAGGTAACTTTGAAATTTAGTACTACAACTGCAGACACATCAACTTGGACTTTAGGTGCTAAAAAATTCGCTGAAATAGTTGGCGAAAAAACAAATGGAAGAATTGAAGTTAAAGTATATCCTAATGATCAGTTATCAGGCGGAAATCAAAGCAAGGGTATTGAAATGCTTATGTCAGGTTCAACAGATTTGACTTTCCACTCTAATATAATTTATTCAGTAATGGATGAAAGATTCGGAGTTGTAAGCTTACCATTCTTAATTCAAGATACTGCCACTGCAGATAAATTGCTTGACGGAGAAGCTGGAGCAGCTTTAAATGAAATATTGCTTGAAAAGAACATAGTAGGCCTTGGATTTGGAGAAAATGGTTTCAGACAATTAACAAACAGCAAAAAAGCTGTTGAATCACCTGCTGATATGGCTGGTATGAAAATAAGAATACCTGGAATCAAAATGTTCATTTCTCTTTACAAAACTTTAGGCGCTGACCCTATAACAATGAACTTCGGTGAAGTGTTTACAGCTTTACAGCAAGGAACAATTGACGGACAGGAAAACCCAACAGACGTTATTTCTTCATCAAAAATCAATGAAGTTCAGGAATACATGACTGTATGGGATTATGCATATGATGCAATCATACTTGGAATGAACAAAGACAAGTTTGAAAGCTTCAGTGCAGAAGATCAACAAATCATTAAAGATGCTGCAAAAGAAGCTATTGCTTACCAGAGACAAATCAACAGAGAAAAAGCAGCTACACAAACTCAACAATTTATTGATGGCGGCATGAAAGTAAACACATTAACACCAGAACAAAAAGCAGTATTCAAAGAAGCAGTTCAACCTGTATACGCTGAATATGAACCAATAATGGGTAAAGACCTTATTGATGCTTTCAGATAGTAGCACAAATAAAATTTTTTATACGA
>NZ_CANG01000965.1:0-431 GCF_000309315.1 Sedimentibacter sp. B4 | reverse complement strand
ACCGCAACAGATCCCTAGCTCGACGGCCAACCGCTAGCCTCGACGGCGGTATCTGTCGATGGGGAACGCGCGTGTGCCGCACCCGGGTAGTGATGAGCTTGCGTCCCGGGCAGTCGGGCGAACTGCCCGGTCCGGCGGCGGCCCTGTGGGTTCGTTGCCGTGGTTCCCGGCGACGGGTCTCCCCTAGACCGCCTGGGAGGTGTATTGCTCCTCGAGCCAGGCTTCGACGTCGCGTCGGAGGTAGGCGACCTTGCGGGCGCCGAGCTTGAAGCTCTTGGGGCCTTGTCCGATGTGGCGCCACCACCGGATGGTCGTGGCGGGGGTCTTGAGGTACTCGGCGACCTGCGCGGTGAACCAGATCTCGGCTTCGTCGATCATCGCTCGCTCCATAACAGGGTGATGGGATACCAACATCCTGATGGTATGTTGCA
>NZ_CANG01000966.1:0-234 GCF_000309315.1 Sedimentibacter sp. B4 | reverse complement strand
ATCGAGAGAATCGTGGTGAAGGAACTCGGCAAAACACCCCCGTAACTTCGGGATAAGGGGGACCTGATGTGTGACGGCACTTGCTGCCCGAGCGCTGAGGGTCGCAGAGACCAGGCCCAAGCGACTGTTTACTAAAAACACAGGTCCGTGCCAAGTTGAAAGACGATGTATACGGACTGACTCCTGCCCGGTGCTGGAAGGTTAAGGGGAAGTGTTAGAGCAATCGAAGCAACC
>NZ_CANG01000967.1:0-6459 GCF_000309315.1 Sedimentibacter sp. B4 | reverse complement strand
TTTTAATTATGATGAAACATCTAAGACACTCCATATGATATTAAAAATGGAATTAAGACAAATATGCAGAAAGATGTTTCTGCATTTGAAGGATGGGCATTAATATTTAAAGCAAATCTGGGAGAATATATTGATATTGTAACATTAAACTGGAATAAGTATGATGAGCCAACAGATAAATCAAAAGAAGAATGGAGACATTTTAATAGATTTTTATATCGAGTTGATAAGTTTGAAAAATTATATAGTGACTGGTTTAAAGCAGAAACTCAAAATAATAGTTGGGAAAAGCAAGTAAAAAATGAAGGGTGGAGTTCATTAGTTTTAAATAAAGAAGGAGATAGAAAATTATCAGAGGAAGAAGAAAAATTTTCTTTAGACAATGAACATGAAATTGAAGAATATTTCAAAAAAAATGACAAATTAAAAATAGAATTAAAAAAGTATGGAATTGAAATAGATGAAGTTAAAAACCAGTTTCCAATAGGTATATTTAATGGTAAAGTAGAAAAATCTAATTATATATTCACTGGAGGAAAAAGTGCTATTGATTTATATGGTATGGATGAAAAAAATAAAAGTTTCAATATCTTTGAGTTGAAGGGGTATAATAATATTAAAATTGGCATATTATCAGAGCTTTTTTTCTATTCCTCAATAATTAGGGATGCAATTGATGGTAATATTGAATTTGGTGAACATAAAAATATTGAAAATTATAAATTAAATGCGTTTTTTCTTGTTCAAGTGTTGCATCCACTTATAACTGAAAATGTAATAAAACTCCTTAATGTATCTAATAAGAGAATTGAATATCATGTATTAAAATATGCTATAGAAGATATTAAATTTGATTAATGCTATAATTATATGTATGGGGATTGTCTATGATGTAAATAAAGACATACTTATTTATATCGGCTAAAAAACTTATAAAATTCATTTTTTAAGATAATATAAAATGGAGGCATAATATGTCAATAGCCATCACTATCCATCGAGGTACAAGTCAAATCGGTGGTAGCATAACTGAAATTTCAACTGAACAAAATAGAATTTTGATTGATTTTGGAACTGAATTATCAGAAAATACCCAAACACCTAATGATTCTGAAATGATTAAGCTTGTAACTGAAAAATCATGTGATGGAGTATTTTTTACACACTACCATGGTGATCATACTGGATTAATGAATCAGATACCAAAAGGAATTCCTATATATATTGGTGATATTGCAAGAAGAATAATGATAAACATAAGAGAAACATTAAGGCAATATGGAGAAGTTGCTATTTTAAAAGACACTAATCGGATAAAACCTCTTGTAAAAAATGTTGCTATTCAAATTGGTGATATTAAAGTAACGCCGTACTTTGTTGATCATTCAGCATATGATGCCTATATGCTCTTAGTAGAAGCAGAGGGAAAAAGAATTCTTCATACAGGAGATTTTAGAACTCATGGTCGCTTAGGTAAAGGACTTTTTCCGACATTGAAACACTACGTCTGTAGAGATGGTAGACCAGTTGATGTTTTAATTTCAGAAGGAACAATGTTGAGTCGCAGTACTGAAAAGGTTATGACAGAGCAACAGATGCAGAAAGAAGCTACAAAATTGTTGAAGCAACACAGATATGCATTTTTAGTATGTTCATCAACGAATATGGATAGTCTTGCATCTTTTCATCAGGCAGCAAAAATAAACCATATTCCAATGATTGCAAATTGGTATATCGTTAAGCAGTGTGAACTTTTTACAGAATATGCGGGTTCATTTTCGGATGTTTACAGATTTGATAACTTATATAAATTGGAATTAGAACGTATTTTGTCAGATAATCTATCTCAGGAAGAACATATGAAAAAATATGGATTTTTGTTTATAGTGAATGAAAAAGAATATTATCAAGGTATAATGGAAAGGTTTAGAAACTTTAATCCAATACTTATTTATTCAATGTGGGATGGATATTTAGATGATAAAAGAAATTCATATAATATAAAAATGGCAGATATGGTGAAAAAATGGAATGTCATTCATTTACATACAAGCGGACATGCTACTGCTGATACAATATCAGAAGTTATAAAGACTGTAAGGCCTCAAAAAGCTATCATACCTATTCATACGGAGATGGGTAGACAATTTAAAAATTTACAAATAGGGGAATATAAAGACAAAGTAATTGAATTGAAGGATGGAGAGGTTTTGAAGTTATAGCCTTATACCATATAGTATTATTAAAATTATGGTATAAAGACATAATTAAATATTTATTGATTACATAAAAACTAAAGGGATTGTTATGATATTAAATTACATAATAATCTTTTTTTTACATACGGGAATATTGGCAAACTAAGCAAAGTGCCGATTCGGTGGAAATTAAATTTAATGGTGCTATAATAATATTAAATAGCTATTTAATTGCTTTGAAAATAAAAATAATCTTGTATTTTGTGGTGAAAAATATTTGCACCTTGACAATTAAATATTTAGATCTGATATTTATGCAAATTAACCAAATTGCGGTAGAATCATAACAGAAGTAAGGAGGCTTATACTTGAGTATAATACAAAATAATATTGAATGTAATTATTTTGAAACTAAAGCAACAGACGAAATCGGAAAATCATTTAAAATCTTTATTAATCCTTCTGACGTAGATATTAAAATGATAAAAACAATAAATGATAATGACATAAGAGGAATAATATTTCCTGACGGAAAAGAGATATATTTATGGGATGCAGCTTTAAGACATAAAGATATCGAGAAAGTAATAGATATATCACACAAACACTATATAAACATTCATGAAGGACAAAGATTTCATTTGGACGATTCAGTGAATGGCTGGGGATGGGATTTTGATTATGGACGAAGGGTTAATTTATATGGAGCAAAAGAATACATTAAACGTTTTGAAAAATATCTTCGCAGATTTGGTGATATAGAAAATTTACCGCTTTATTTATGGGGGATAGAAGACCTTGGAAAAGGACCTTTTGGTTTTACATACGAAGAATTGTTTAAATAATAGAATTCTTCAGACTTGAATATTATTCAAATATATTTAGTATTTATAATTACAGATAATAATTTTCCTGTTAAATAGGAGTGAATAAATTGAAAATGACTTTAATTGAAGTAGCAAATGCCATTGATAAATCAATTGGAAATGGGAAGTTTTATAACATAGATAATAAGTACTTATTGTGTGTTAATTCGAATATAGGAATGTTATTAGATAGGTCAGGGCAAGTCCTTTGGATTCAAAAATGGGAACATGTCATTTTTTATGGAGAAATGTATTACATTGAAAAATTAAATATATTGATTACAAGTCGTTTGGCAATGACTGGACCGGTTACAGATAACCTTGGAATTTGTGGTATTGACATGACAAATGGAATGTATTTATGGAAACACTGGTATGAAGATGGTTTACAGGAACGCATGGCATTGAAAGAGAATAAAAATGATAATATAAGGTTATGTAGATTATATAGTTTTAATATGTATGGAGAATATTTAATTAATCAGGGTTTTAAAATTCATGTTATATCAGGAGAATATTCCATTGTTGAATCAAAATATGAATGTAATGAAAGCTTAAAAATTAAATTAACAACTCCAAAACAAGTAATAAGTGATAATCTTGTTTATGACAAAGAAACAAGTTCATTTGTTGTTGTTGGTCTTGAATCTGTAAAATTGTGGGGACACCGGTTCGCTTGGTATGATAATTTAATTAGTGCAGCATACAAACAGAAGCTTTTTACAAATATTAAATTATATAAGATAGTAGAATTTTTTGACGACAGTTTATTAATAATTGGCAAGAATTTAAAAAATAATAATGCATGTATATGGTTATTGAAATGAAAAATTGTGATTTATTGGAGGACGTTTTTATGCAAAAATGTAAAGTATATCATACAGGGGTTTATGAATTTGAAGAAGCTGTCATTAAGGACAATAAAGTTTACATATGTGGTAACAGAGATAAATTATATTATCCAGAAGAAATGTTTATGGCTCGTGAGGAATGTGAAGAAGGGTTAATTCAATTAGCTGTTAATGGTAAATGGGGCTTTGCAGACATTTATTCTGGAGAAATTAAAATAAAGCCAACATGGGATTTTGTAGATCCTTTTTATTTTGGATATGCTCATGTTGTGTTGAATGCTAATGCTAATGAATACAGTGCTGGTCGTTTTGAAGTAACAGGAGGCAAGCACGGCTATATAAACAAAAATGGAGATTTAGTCATTCCCGTTGAGTATGATGGTGCTGAAATAGTTTCACTTAGAGGAAACTTTTTAGTTTCGAAGGATGGGAAATGGGGTGTAGTTGATAAAAATAATAAAGTGTTAATTCCTTTTGAGTATGATTACTTGAGAAAAAATTATGATGATGACTTAGTTTTTGGCGGTAAAAGAGTTCTGCCTAAACCTTCTTTAGAGCAAGCTATAAAGCAAAATTTATGGTGGGATTATGGAATAAAGTGGGGTGTATTTGACAAACAATTTAATATAATTGTTATGCCTGAATTAGATAAAATGCCATATATTTGTGAAGTTAAATATGATAAAGACGACAATTGGAGTCATATTAAGAAAAAATATTATATTCTAAAAAGAAAAAGGAGGTATGGAGTGCTGTGTGTAGACGGGCGATTGATCACAGATGTATCTCTTTTGAAAAGAGATGCAGTATATTTAGTTAAGGTTTTATCAGATTAAAAAAGACATGAATGTTGAACTATTGAAGATAGTTCAACATTTCAGCTTGAGTAGATTAGCGAAATTTACAGTTACGATTACATTAGAAATTTTGAAAAATATATTTGCAGATTTGCCTTTTGAATTTACTTATGAAGAATTATTTATTTAACTAAATGAAAGAAAAGGGGTTATGAGTTTGAATAATAAGAAAGATAAGTTTATAGCTTCCCTGCTTGGTGGTGCTATTGGTGATGCTTTAGGATATGCTGTAGAATTTATGTTATTAGATGAAATAATCGATAAGTATGGAAGCCAAGGAATATCGGACTTAGATATTGATAAAGAAGAAGGAAAAGCACTAATATCAGATGACACACAAATGACTTTATTTACAGCTAACGGAATATTGATGGCATGTAAAAGTATAATTGATTATGGTAATGGTTCATATATAGAAAATGGTATTTATCAATCATATCTTCAATGGTACTATACACAGAATAGTAAATTTAATTTAGAAAAGAGGGCCTGCTTTCAAAAAAATATGACTTTTGGAAAACAGGATAATATTATGCAATATAAGAAGTTATTTGTTCAAAGAGCACCTGGAATCAGCTGTTTATCAGCTCTTGAAAGCAATAAAATGGGAACTATAGAACATCCAATTAATGATAGTAAGGGTTGTGGTGGAGTTATGCGTGTAGCTCCTATAGGATTATTTTTTCATAATGATACGGAATATGCATTTAGCGTTGGTGCTGAAGCTGCTGCACTTACTCATGGTCACCCTACAGGATATCTTGCAGCTGGTGTATTTGCTTCAATTATAGCAGAACTTGTAAATTGTAATAATATAATAGATGGAACTTTAAACTCGATTAGAGTTTTAAAAACTTATTCAAATCATGAAGAAACATTAAATGCAATTATGAAGGCCATTGATTTATCTAATAGTAATGAAAAAACAAATATCGCAATATCAAAACTTGGTGAGGGATGGGTTGCAGAAGAAGCTTTAGCAATTGCTTTATATTGTTCACTGAAGGAAAAAGACTTTATAAAATCATTGATAATGTCTGTAAATCATGACGGTGACAGTGACTCCACAGGATCTATTTGTGGAAATATTCTTGGTGCTTGTTATGGTATAAAAGCATTACCTAAAGATTGGGCTAATAAAATGGAGCTAAAGGAATTAATTCTTAATATGAGTAATAAACTATATGATGTTTCCGTAAGCGCTGGAAACTCTATTTATAGATCTTGGACTTAATGTTATTGATAGCATATCCATTTATTGACGATATGCGGGCAATTCTCTTATTAAATAGAATATTTTTTAATATAATAAGGAGAAAATATTGTTTTATATGAATTATAGTTTCACCCTATAAAAATATTAGTTTTTTGTTTTATGCTAATAAAAAGAAATATCAATTGTGGATATAAACTGGTATGGTCCACTTATACACCAAAATATGGAAAAAATCAAAACTCCTCAAATTTGAGGAGTTTTGATTTTAGATGTAGAGTAATCTTATTTTATCTACTACTTGAATATTTCTTATTATAAATTACTCTTTCTTTAATATTATGAAGTAATTTTCCACCATCAAGATGTGGAAATGGTAAAATATTTTCAACAAAAATAGCTGAATTAATCAATATGAATGCTATCATAGCAATATCTATATTTTTATATATGGAACACTTCCTAATATAGCTT
>NZ_CANG01000968.1:0-273 GCF_000309315.1 Sedimentibacter sp. B4 | reverse complement strand
CACAAGACCCTGGCTGATCCACGGCACCTGCTGATCCCGTTCCTCCCGGTCTCACTGATCCTGATCGGCCTGGTCGCGCTGCAGGCCGACCTCGGCACAGCCATGATCATGGGCGCACTGGTGCTCGCACCCTGTGGTACGTCGGGGCGAGCTGGAAGGTGATCGGCTCCATCCTCGGCGCGGTGGGGCTCGCCGTGGCCGCGCTGGTGATCACGACTCCCTACCGGATGACCCGGATCCTCGGCTTCTTCAACCAGGACCTCGACCCGCTCG
>NZ_CANG01000969.1:0-232 GCF_000309315.1 Sedimentibacter sp. B4 | reverse complement strand
GTACTTCCTGCCGATCATGGTCGCCTACAACGCGGCCAAGAAACTGAATGTCGACCCGTGGATCGGGGCCACGATCATGGCGGCGTTGTTCACCCCGGAATTCCTGTCGCTGAGTGGCGCAGCCGATACCGTCTGCACCAAGACCGACATCGGCACCCAGTGTGTGGCCATGATCGCCGGACTCCCGATGCAGTTGAACAGCTAGGCGGCCAGGTGTTCGTGCCGCTGATCA
>NZ_CANG01000970.1:0-300 GCF_000309315.1 Sedimentibacter sp. B4 | reverse complement strand
GGCACCCCCCGGAGCTGCTGAACGCCCTGGTCAGCGGCGACGTCGCTGCGCTCGGCCGGGCGCTCGTGAACGACCTCGAGCCCGCCGCGCTGCGCTGCGTCCCGAACTCGGGCAGGTGCTGGAGGCCGGTCGCGACCTGGGCGCGGTGGCTTCGATCGTCTCCGGGTCGGGTCCCACGGTCGCGTTCCTGGCTGCCAACGAGTCCGACGCGGTCGACCTTTCGGTGAAGCTGTCCGGTGAGAGCGTGTGCCGTGCCGTGAAGCGGGTCAGCGGCCCGGTGCCCGGCGCGCGTCTCGTGGT
>NZ_CANG01000971.1:0-420 GCF_000309315.1 Sedimentibacter sp. B4 | reverse complement strand
TTGGCCTTGTGGTTGGCCTTGTTCCAGTCGATCAGGCCGCCGGTGCCCTTGACCTCGTTACCCAGGAAGATGTTCTCTGCAATCGACAGGTACGGCACCAGAGCCAGTTCCTGGTGGATGATCACGATGCCCTTGGCCTCGGAGTCATTGATCGATGAGAAGCGCACCTCCTCACCCTCGAAGATGATCTCGCCCTTGTAGCTGCCATCGGGTACACACCGCTGAGCACCTTCATCAGGGTCGACTTGCCCGCACCGTTCTCCCCGCAGATCGCATGGATCTCACCGGCATTGACCGTGAGCGTCACGTCCTCGAGGGCCTTGACGCCGGGGAACTCCTTGGTGATCGAGCGCATTTGAAGTATCTGGTTCATACCCAACTTCCTTGTGAGCACCGGGAACCCGGGGTGGGTCCAGCGGG
>NZ_CANG01000972.1:0-219 GCF_000309315.1 Sedimentibacter sp. B4 | reverse complement strand
CGTGCTGTACCACCTGCTGGGCTCGGACGAAGGAGCAGTGCATTGACCACCACGCCCACCGACCTCCTGATCACGGGCGCGACGCTCGCCGACGGGAGCCGGAGCGACCTGTACCTGTCCGGTGGGCTGATCGCCGACCCCGCGTCCGCGCCGGCCGGAGTGGAGCGGTTCGACGCGGACGGCCTGCTCGCCCTGCCCGGGCGGTCGCCTGCACACCCA
>NZ_CANG01000973.1:0-253 GCF_000309315.1 Sedimentibacter sp. B4 | reverse complement strand
CGTTGAGGTAGTCCTGCTGGCCGATGTAGAGGTAGCTGAGGTTCGCCATCAGCGCGAAGAACATCACCATCGCGGTCACGGCCACGGCGCGGATCGGTTCCCCCGTCCTCGGGCAGACGGACTTCGGTGGTCGGGTCGTCGCCCTCACTGCCGCTCGGGTCGCCTGCTCCGCCGCCCGGACCCGACGTCACTTCCGTGGTGACGTCGTCGGCAGGCGGTACGACCGGGACGGTGACGTCATCGGCAGACGGTA
>NZ_CANG01000974.1:0-372 GCF_000309315.1 Sedimentibacter sp. B4 | reverse complement strand
CCTCAGCAGCGGGCGCTGCATCGGTTGTCGGGGCGTCCCCGGCGAGCTTCTGGGACTTCAGGGCGTCCAGGGCGCGAGCGGCCTGGGACAGCGGCGCGGCGAACAGACCCACGGCCTTGGCCAGGTTTCCGTTCATCGCACCGGCGAGCTTGGCGAGGAGCACCTCGCGGGACTCGAGATCGGCCAGCTTCTTGACCGATTCGGCGTCGAGGACACGACCGTCCATGACGCCACCCTTGATCACCAGCAGCGGGTTCGCCTTGGCGAAGTCGCGCAGGCCCTTGGCCACGGAGGCAATGTCTCCGCGGATGAAGGCGATCGCAGTGGGGCCGGCGAGCTGGTCGTCCAGGCCCTCAATGCCCGCTTCGCGGG
>NZ_CANG01000975.1:0-818 GCF_000309315.1 Sedimentibacter sp. B4 | reverse complement strand
TGTAGTAGCGCAGGAACAGGTCGGAGGCGTACAGGCCGCCGGTGTAGTTCTTCGGCGCGGTGTCCAGCGGCAGCGAGTAGTCGGGGTGGCCCTGGGAGTCGAACAGCCCGGACAGGTTGTTGCCCTTGCAGGTGGCGTCGTGGGCGTCGGAGCAGTTGTTCGGGGTGATCCAGTTGAACGCTGGCACCTGGTCGGCCGGCTTCTTGAGGTCGGCGATGAGGCCACTGGTGGAGTTGTCGAGGTTGGCGATGTGGTTGGCGTCGGTGTCGGTGCCGCCGCCCACCGGCGTGGTGAGGGCGTCGGTGCCGGTGTTGTCGTCGCCGATGATCGAGTGGAACCACGGGAACGGGAAGTGCTTGGCGACGTACTGGTCGTTGGGCTGCGCCCCGGTGAAGGACGTGATGCCCGCCGCGGTGTCCGCCGCGCTGGGCTTCATGGTCTTGGGGTTGGTGGTCGGGTTGTTGGCGCGGGTGCCGGGCGCACCGCCGAGCCCTCCTCGCGTCCGGCCTGTTGCGAGGTCCTGGGCGTAGCCCTTCCAGCTGCGCCGGCGGCGTCGAACTGGTTGAACAAGGTGGCAACGTCCTTGGGGAAGGTGCAGCCGTTCTGGCCGTCGGGGGCATTGGCGCCACCCGGGCTGAGGACCTGACCGTAGTTGTCCGTCCGTCCGAAGGTGGAGCCGGAGTGGGTGGTGAGGATGTTGGCGTTGGTGCCGAGGTCGGTGTTGGCGACGTCGCAGTCGGACTGGAGGTCCTCGGAGGTGGACTGTCGGACCCATCGACTCGTAGTTGTCCTGGCTGTAGTGGCCGGTGCCGTAGTAG
>NZ_CANG01000976.1:0-199 GCF_000309315.1 Sedimentibacter sp. B4 | reverse complement strand
GGGTCGAACTGCTCGCCCGGGCGGCAGCAGCTGGACTCCCTTCGGATCCCGAACACCTCCTAGAGCTCGCTGAGATCGCAGAACACCTGACCATCACCGAGGCCAGGTGGCAGCGATGGGAGGAGCTCCACGAGAGCTACTCCACGAACCTGCACCAGACCGAAGCAGAGCTCCGCGCTGCGCTGAAGGCACGCGGCGA
>NZ_CANG01000977.1:0-354 GCF_000309315.1 Sedimentibacter sp. B4 | reverse complement strand
GTTCAGGACGCTGCTGCGCCCCGACGAAGGTGACTTGGCTGACCAGTCCGGACTCGGTGACCAGCTGGTGCAGTTCCTGCTCGTAGGACGCGAAGGCCGCGGAGGCGTCGCCGGCCACGACGAGGTGCGGACGGATCTCCGGGTCGAGGTTCCCAGCGCCTGGATGGCCAGGTCGGGCCCCTTCCAGCGGCTCCAGCCGCGCCGCCACCAGCACGTAGCCCAGCGGCCAGGTCTCCGGGCTCTCTGCGGGCCAGCTCCAGCGCCGCTCGCCCGGAGCGAGCGGGCGGAACAGCTCCCGGTCGACGCCCGGGGAGACGATCTGGACCCGCTCCGCGTCCGCCCCGCACCGGTCGA
>NZ_CANG01000978.1:0-217 GCF_000309315.1 Sedimentibacter sp. B4 | reverse complement strand
AGCGGCGCCCGGACGTCGAGCCGGTGGAGGTTTGCGCGACTACTACCGGCGGATGTCGTTGGTGCGGGCTTTCGAGCTGCGAGCGAGCGAGATGTATGCGCGGGCGAAGATCGGCGGATACTGCCACCTCAATCTTGGTGAGGAGGCCACCGTCGTCGGTCTGACGGCTGCGCTTCGACCTCGTGACTATCTGTTCACAAGCTACCGCGACCATGGG
>NZ_CANG01000979.1:0-564 GCF_000309315.1 Sedimentibacter sp. B4 | reverse complement strand
GGTCGCTACACCCATCCCGGTCGACGCCATGACGAACGACGCCGAGACACGGCGACGAGTTCGTCGCCTGACCACCGAGCCGATCTCGACCGACAACCAGCAGCCAGGATGGCATTGGCGGACGATCGATGCCGCTCAATCGATCGTTTGCGGGCGCGTGTCCCGGGTGATGCGCAGGCGCCACTCGCGGGCCCCTCCTGGAGGTACTCGACGCCGATCGGGAAACGCTCCGACAGCTGGCCAAGGAGCGGCAGCGGGTTGTGTGGGGCGACCAGGACCAGCGAGCCGCCGGTCGGGATCGCATCGAACCCCCGAACACGCTGGCGTGCCGGATGGCGTGGGGGATGGTGCGCACGTCCAGCACGATGTCCTCCTCGTCGTGGTGTCCGCAGGTACATCCGCCGGAGCGGGTCTCGAGCTGGATCGGATTGGTCATTTCTCTCCTTCATCGGGCTCCCGTGGGAGCGGTTGGGTGTTGCGCGGCCTATGCGGCGTCAGGGTGACACCTGGATGTAGCCGTGGGCGCCTCGTTCGGCGTCGGCCATGACGTGGGAGACGAACGGA
>NZ_CANG01000980.1:0-227 GCF_000309315.1 Sedimentibacter sp. B4 | reverse complement strand
CAAGGTGCCGGGGGCCGCATCGCTGAACAGCTTCGGTGCCGAGGTCGGGGGGCGCTGGACCTATCGCGCGATCCGTACCGACGGGTACCGCTACGACTACATCTTCGTCTCGCCCGGCATCGACGTGCGGACCTGGCAGGTGGTCACCGGGCCGGGCGTCCGGATGATCGACGGCCACCCCTTCTTCGCCGACGGGCCGGTGCCGTCCGACCACTGCCCGGTGAGGC
>NZ_CANG01000981.1:0-426 GCF_000309315.1 Sedimentibacter sp. B4 | reverse complement strand
ATCCGCGAGTTCAAGAGCCACGGCATCCCTGCATCATGATCAGCCACAAGCTGAACGAGATCGCGGCCGTGGCCGACTCGATCACGATCATCCGGGACGGCAAGAGCGTGGAGACCATCGACGTCCCGCCCGGGGAGAGGGTCGATGAGGATCGTCTGATCCGGGGGATGGTGGGTCGCGAGCTGACCTCCCGCTATCCCGAGCGCACCCCGAACATCGGCGAGGTGATGTTCGAGGTGAAGGGCTGGACGATCGCTCACCCGGAGATCGACGATCGGCTGGTCTGCAAGGGCTCGACCTTCAACATCCGCCGCGGCGAGATCGTCGGCTTCGCCGGCCTGATGGGCGCCGGGCGCACCGAGCTGGCCCGCTCGCTGTTCGGGCGCTCCTACGGCACCTACGTGAAGGGCAAGATCTTCCTCGACG
>NZ_CANG01000982.1:0-267 GCF_000309315.1 Sedimentibacter sp. B4 | reverse complement strand
CACGCCGCGGTGGACGCCCTGATCCCTCACCTCCAGCCCGGCGCCTCGTCGTCGGCAAGTCGACGGTTCCGGTCGGAACTGCGGCCGGATTGGCCGAGCGGATCGCCGAGGGATGTCCCGGCGCGATGCTGGCCTGGAACCCCGAGTTCCTGCGGGAGGGTTTCGCTGTCGAGGACACGATCCATCCCGACCGGATCGTCTATGGGCTGCCGCGGGATGAGGCCGAAGCCCTCGTCGCGAAGCAACTGCTGGACGAGGTGTACGCGG
>NZ_CANG01000983.1:0-398 GCF_000309315.1 Sedimentibacter sp. B4 | reverse complement strand
GATCCGGCGGTCAGGAGTTGCCGACCAGGTCGAGCAGGTCGTGCCAGGCCTCGATCTTGGTGCGCTCACGGCCGCGGATCCCCCACGGTCGATCTCGGCGGCGTCGATCCGGCGCCAGTCGGCCAGGGTGCTGGGACGGATGCCGCGCGCGGCGAGTTCGGAGTCCAGGTCGGCGAGCGGACGCCGGGGCAGGGACTCGAAGTCCTCGACCACGCAGGCAGCCGTCTCGGAGGCGTCCTTCTTGTTGCTGCCGATCAGGCCGACCGGGCCGCGCTTCACCCAGCCCACCGCGTACTCGCCGGGACGCGCCGAGCCGTCCAGTTCGAGCACGCGGCCCTCGAGGTTCGGAATCCGCCCGTTGTCGAAGGGGACGCCGGGCAGCGGAACCCCGCGATAGC
>NZ_CANG01000984.1:0-643 GCF_000309315.1 Sedimentibacter sp. B4 | reverse complement strand
ACACCTACGAGATCCCCGACAAGCCGACCGCGAAGTCGGTGCTGAAGCTCGCCACCGACCAGTTCAACAACGTGGCCGACGACATCGGCCTGCAGGGTGGGGCGACCGCGCTGCACCTCTCCGCCTACCAGGTGGTCGTTCTTGCGAGCATCATCGAGAAGGAAGCCGGACCCAACGCCGAGGACCGCGCGAAGATCGCACGGGTGTTCCTGAACCGCCTCAACCCGAGTCTGTGGCCGGTCGGGAAGCTGCAGTCGGACGCCACCGTCGCCTACGCGAACAAGATCACCGGCCGGGTCGCGACCACCGCGAAGGAACGGGCGCTCAAGTCGGCCTGGAACACGTACTACGTCAAGGGCCTGCCGAAGGGCCATCACCTCGCCCTCGCGGAAGTCGCTCGAGGCCGCCATCCACCCGGCCGACGGGTCGTGGTTGTACTTCATGGTGGTGAACCTGGACACGGGTGAGACCGTGTTCTCCCAGGACCTCGCCGGCCAGCAGGCGGCCCAGGCCAAGTACCAGCAGTGGTGCATGGCCTCGCAGGCCAACCGCGACAAGTGCAACGGCAAGTAGGGGTCGGCACCGAATGCTGCGCTACCTGACCGCAGGGGAATCCCACGGCCGCGCCCTGGTCGCGACGATC
>NZ_CANG01000985.1:0-239 GCF_000309315.1 Sedimentibacter sp. B4 | reverse complement strand
GCCCGAATCGCCGACCGAACTCCAGCAGTGGTACTCGTTCAGCGCGAACGTCAACGCGGTCGGGCTCGCGCCTGGCTCGCGGCAGAGGGCTACGCCACCACCGCCTGAGCAGAGACGCCCGACCCCGCCCGTTCACCGAGTCCCCGACCACGATTCCGCAAGCCACCAAAGCACGCCGCCGACACTCAGCTCCACCCGGGCTCTCGTCTTGGCCACCGTCAGCCCGTTCCGCCACGGGA
>NZ_CANG01000986.1:0-350 GCF_000309315.1 Sedimentibacter sp. B4 | reverse complement strand
CGTCGTTGCCGCCGACATCCGGTTCCCGACGGTCGGGAGCGTCTGGGGTCAGTCCAGGCCCGCGATCGGGACAGAGGGCTCGGTGGGTGTCGCGAGGAGGCGCTGCAGGACGGCGTAGAAGCCGGCGGAGTCGACCTCCTCCACGACCTCGGCATTCGGGACGAGGCCGAACTTCGCCCAGGCCATCGTCGACATCCCGCGGGTGAGTTCGGAGGCGGTCTCCACGTCCACCCGGTACGGCGCGCTCGCCCGGACCAGCTCGGGGTGCAGCAGCAGGCGGAGGGGGCCCGGCCGAACCAGCGGCGTTCCGAGCGCACAGAGCCGGTCGTACTCCGGACGGGCGAAGGTCA
>NZ_CANG01000987.1:0-240 GCF_000309315.1 Sedimentibacter sp. B4 | reverse complement strand
GCTACCGCCTCATCGGGCCGGACGGCGGCGTCGTGATCAATCCCGACAAGCGGGACCGGGTCCGGTTCGGTGCCGGCGACCGGCTGATCGTGATCGCCGAGGAATGAGCGTGGATCACTCCGGCGGGTCGTACTCCGCGGTCACCGTGCGACCCGGGAACACCCGGCGTCCGTAGTCGGGCTCGAGCCCCTCGTGAGCGGGACGGGCCGTCCGGCGGCGAGCGCCTCGTAGATCTCGACG
>NZ_CANG01000988.1:0-372 GCF_000309315.1 Sedimentibacter sp. B4 | reverse complement strand
GCCATTGACCCAACGCGACGGAGCACCTAGTCGCGCGAATCACCGCGCCCGTCTCCCGCAGCGACGCCGAGCGCTGCTGTCGAACCACCCGGCGCCCGTCTGACCAACAAGAACCTCGGCTCGGCCCCAAAGCACGACCCGGCCGCCGCACGCGGTTTCGCTGAACCGCCACCGGTCCGCATACCGATCCCAGTCACCTGACCGCCTGAGTACGCTCGACCGACCTCATGGGGTGAGCCCGGCTGACGCACACCGCCATGGGACATCAGCCGGGCCGCCCAGCCGCTCTCGAGCCCGTGCCCACCCCCAGGTGCATCACGGTGTCATCGACGAGTGCTCAGCAAACGGATACTACAAGCCCGTGCAGCTCCC
>NZ_CANG01000989.1:0-255 GCF_000309315.1 Sedimentibacter sp. B4 | reverse complement strand
AGGCGGACCGGGCGTCCCTCCATCAACAGCGAACCGAAGGCGAGCAGCTCTGCGGTGGCCCAGTCGATCGGGCCCTGCCGGATGCTGGTGGCACGGCGCTCCAGCTGCGGCAGCACCTTCGGTGCACGGTGAAGCCTTCGGGGAACGTCAGGTGGGCTGCAGCCACCGCCTCCATCTGTTCCTCGGTGATCGCGGTGCCGCGGTCCTTGCCGAGCTTGGAAGGGTAGTAGGGCACCCTGCGGTAGCCCTGGTCCT
>NZ_CANG01000990.1:0-215 GCF_000309315.1 Sedimentibacter sp. B4 | reverse complement strand
GACCGCGGCCGGCCAACCACCCTCGGGCACCCCGGCGGTGGCCAGCAGGGCGGCGCCCGGGGTCGACCAGGCGATCGTGATCGGCATCCGGTAGCGCCACGCCATGCCAATGGTCGCGACCCCCATCGTGAGGCAGAGCACGGCCAGGCCGGACGCCGCCTGCGCGGGCGTGCCCCGACCGACCTGAGCCCGGTGAGCACCACCGCGAACGCTCC
>NZ_CANG01000991.1:0-606 GCF_000309315.1 Sedimentibacter sp. B4 | reverse complement strand
TGAAGGTGGTGGTGGACGCGGGCAACGGCATGGGCGGCTTCACCACGCCCGCCGTGCTCGGACCACTCAACATCGAGGTGATCGGGCTGTTCCTGGATCTCGACGGGAGCTTCCCCAACCACCAACCCAACCCGCTGGAGCCGGAGAACCTGGTCGACGCGCAGCGGGCCGTCCGCGAGCACGGGGCCGACCTCGGCCTGGTCTTCGACGGGGACGCCGACCGCTGCTTCATCATCGACGAGCGCGGCGAGGTGGTCAGCCCTTCGGTGGTGACGGCCCTGATCGCGCGCAGCGAACTCGCCCGGGAGCCCGGCGCACCATCGTCGTGAACACGATCACCTCCCGTGCGGTCGCGGAGGTGGTGGCCGCGGCCGGGGGGAAGCTCACGACCAGCGTGGTCGGACACACGAGGATGAAGGCCGCGATGGCCGAGCACAACGCCATCTTCGGCGGCGAACACTCTGCGCACTACTACTTCCGCGAGTTCTGGCGGGCCGACACCGGCATGCTGGCCGGCCTGCACGTGATCGCCCTGCTGGGGCGCACCGGGCTGCCGATGTCCGAGCTGGCCGCCGAACTGCCGCAGTACGCGGCGTCCGGCGAGAA
>NZ_CANG01000992.1:0-234 GCF_000309315.1 Sedimentibacter sp. B4 | reverse complement strand
GGTAGGACCCGCTCAGCGGGGCATCAGGGCGACCAGCGTGGACGCGATCGTGAGCCCCGCCCAGGTGCCGATGATCAGCCAGAGCATCCGGAGCCGCCCGATCAGGCGTTCGAGCTCGGTGCCGAAGTACCACAGGATGATCGCGCTGAGCACGACCCAGATCGTGTTCGCGAGCGGCCAGGTGGCGATCCGCCACGCCTGGCCCGCGACGACGAGGCTGGGGTGGTACAGGAA
>NZ_CANG01000993.1:0-112 GCF_000309315.1 Sedimentibacter sp. B4 | reverse complement strand
GCCTCCTCGCGGGGCGGCCCCGCCCCCCGCGAAGGTTTGCCCCCCCCGCCGGCCATGAAGGCAGACCGTGCCACAGTCCCCGCCTCCGAGGACGACGCCTGGACCATCACCA
>NZ_CANG01000994.1:0-207 GCF_000309315.1 Sedimentibacter sp. B4 | reverse complement strand
AAGGTGCTGATGAAGTGCCGCATCACACCCCGGCGTAGCTGATCGCGTGCAGGATCGGCCGGGGCTCGCCGTTCTCGGCCGCGTAGTCCCAGTCGATGTGCTGGGGGTGGAAGTCGCCGGACAGCCGGTAGATCAGGGCCTGGTTGAACGGGATGGTCTCGACCACCTCCGCATCGGGTGCGCGGTCGGGCATCTCGACGACGTCCT
>NZ_CANG01000995.1:0-230 GCF_000309315.1 Sedimentibacter sp. B4 | reverse complement strand
GGCCGCGGACGATCACGCCGGACTCCGAGCCGTGCAGGACGCGATCCCGGTCAGCGCGCTGCAGTGACAGGCAGATCCGCTTGGTCACGATGAACGCGAGCACCGGCACCACGAACACGGCGGCCCGCTGAAGTAGGTGATGGCGTTGAGCGACACGTGGAACTGGGTGGCCAGAATGTCGTTGCCGCCGGCCAGCCAGAACATGCCGTAGGCGGCCATCCCCGCCACGC
>NZ_CANG01000996.1:0-225 GCF_000309315.1 Sedimentibacter sp. B4 | reverse complement strand
ACGTCAGCGGCGCGCTCGGTGTCGAGGGACGCGATCACGTCCACCTGCTCGTCCTCCGGCAGCTCCTCCAGCGCTTCGGCCAGCCGGTCGTCATCCATGGCCTGGACGACAGCCGCCCGCAGCAACGGGTCCATGTCGTGCAGCTCCCGGGCCACGTCAGCCGGCTTGAGCTCGCTGAGCCGCATCACCTGCTGCTCGGCGTCTCGGGGAGCGGGCTTCTCGATG
>NZ_CANG01000997.1:0-198 GCF_000309315.1 Sedimentibacter sp. B4 | reverse complement strand
GGGGTGTCCGTAGCCTTTGTCCCAGCCTGAATCGTGGGCCAGCCAGTCCCGCACGTACTGCTTGTCGAAGCTCGGCAGGCTGCTGCCCGGCTGCCAGGCCGAGGCGTCCCAGAAGCGGGACGAGTCGGGCGTGAGCACCTCGTCGGCGAGGACGAGGGTGCCGTCGGCGCGCAGCCCGAACTCGAACTTGGTGTCGGC
>NZ_CANG01000998.1:0-207 GCF_000309315.1 Sedimentibacter sp. B4 | reverse complement strand
CCTGGGCGGTGGTGATGCCGAGCACCTCGGCAACGCCTCGATCCCCGCCGGCGAGATCCGACCGTCCACGCTCTGCACCAGGTGCAGCATCGGCAGCAGCGCAGAGCGAGGCTGCGGGTAGCGTCCGGCCAGTTGGCGCAACTCCGACATGGTCGCCTCGTCGATGGACGTGGTGGTGTCGGACATGTCCACCTCGCCGGATTCACC
>NZ_CANG01000999.1:0-816 GCF_000309315.1 Sedimentibacter sp. B4 | reverse complement strand
GCGGATGGCCAGGGTGGAGAACGGATACACCCTGGAGTTCACGGAGACGTTCGTCGCCCTCTTCAGGAGCCAAAAACAATGCGGAGCGAGAACTCGTGACGGTCCTGTTGACCAGTCTCTTCGGAGCCGCGAGCACCGACGTGGGTTCGAGCCTTGACGCGGTCGCGCCCGTGGGCTCGAAACGGATGATCAACGCCTTCGACCAGAATCGTGCGCCGGACATGCTCTCCGAGAACCTTCCCCGCGCCCTGAAGGGACACGACCAGATCACCGCTCAACTGCTCGACGAGTTGGGCCAGTGGCTCCGGTCTCCGACTGGAGGTGGCTTCTCGATCGGCAATCTCTCGGGCGAACAACGGGTCCGGGTGCTCAACGCGGCCGTTGGCCACCTTTCAATCGGCTCGAGGCTGAGGTCGCCCCGTACGACAAACGAATCCTGCTCGACTTCCTCCTGGCACAGAACGAGGCCCTTCTCCACGACGCCAAGTTCAACTCGATGCTGCTGAAGTCGCGGTTGGCGTGCTTCGGAGAGCAGTCAGGCACCGTCACCGAGCTGGTTGACCACCGGAAGGCGAGCGCGACCGCACAGCGCGCGAATCGCTTCCTGATCGAGTACGTGGCCGCGCAACCACCAGATGGGGAGTTCACGATCGAGGTGCTCGACTACTACCGTGTCTTGGGCATCGCGATCGAGATCATCCAGAGAGCCACTACCTCCGACTTCCTTCACTACGGCCTCGCCGACTTCGAAGTCTCCGTCCTGGGCTCCGGGCGCCTGGGGGTCAGCCGGGAGGAACCGGTGACCTCAGCCATGGA
>NZ_CANG01001000.1:0-525 GCF_000309315.1 Sedimentibacter sp. B4 | reverse complement strand
CCAGACCGCCATGGAGACCTGCCTGCAGAAGAACAAGGACATCAACCTCGTCTACACGATCAACGAGCCGGCAGCTTTCGGCGCCTACACGGCCCTGAAGAACGCGGGCCTGGAGAAGAACGTCACCATCGTCTCGGTGGACGGCGGCTGCCAGGGCGTGCAGGGCGTGACCGACGGCAAGATCGCTGCGACCTCGCAGCAGTACCCGCTGAAGATGGCCTCGCTCGGCGTCGAGGCGATCGTGAAGTACGCCAAGGACGGCACCAAGCCGACCGGCTACACCGACACCGGCGTCACCCTGATCACGGATCAGGCGCAGACCGGCGTTGACAGCAGGACTCCACTTTCGGCGCAGCGAACTGCTGGGGCGAGAAGTAGTCGGATCCAGACGGGTGGTGGCGGCCACGCGCCGCCACCGCCCCGACCCACGCGAAAAGGTCACCACAGCAATGAGCTCAGCGCAGAGCGCCACCGTCCGCACTCGCCCTGCCTTCGTCAGCACCCTCCTCGCCTCGCCGATCTTCG
>NZ_CANG01001001.1:0-200 GCF_000309315.1 Sedimentibacter sp. B4 | reverse complement strand
AAGCTGACCGGGATCATGGGTGTGCTGAGTGTGCGGGACAACATGATCATGCGGCGCTGCCGAAGTACCCCCGAACGGCTTCCTGAACCGGAAGCGGATCGACGCCGACTGCCAGGTGCAGCGGGAGGCGCTGGCGCTGAAGACGCCGTCGTTGAGCCAGCTGATCCAGAACCTTTCCGGCGGGAACCAGCAGAAGGTGC
>NZ_CANG01001002.1:0-355 GCF_000309315.1 Sedimentibacter sp. B4 | reverse complement strand
CCGCGATCGCGTCCAGCTCCCAGCCCACGCCGTCGAAGGGGCCGGACGCGGTCGAGCGGCCCACACATCAGGCCGGCGCCGCCGAGAGCACAGCCATGTTGAGCATGACCAGGAAGTACGTCCTGCGCGTATTGACGCCGGACAGCTCGGCGGCGAGTCGGTTGCCGCCGACCGCGTAGATGTGACGTCCGGTGACCGTGCGTCCGGTGATGAAGCTGTAGACGATGACGAGCGCCGCCAGGATCAGACCGGGCACCGGGAACGAGGTGCCGGGACGGCCGGTGCCGAACATCCAGGTCAGCCAGCCGACCACGACGGCCAGCAGCACGATCCGGGTGATCGTCACCCAGAACGG
>NZ_CANG01001003.1:0-206 GCF_000309315.1 Sedimentibacter sp. B4 | reverse complement strand
CCGTGCTTCGGCGAGCGAGACCGGCGAGAGGTCGAGCCCGGTGAGGCGTCCGCCGAGCCGGTGCAGGCTGAGCGTGTCCGTGCCGATGTGGCACTGCAGGTGCAGCACGTCGAGGCCGGCGAGGTCTCCCAGCCGCGGCAGGTCGAAGCGCACCACGTCGGAGTCGCGTCCGGGTCGCCAGCAGCCGGTCGATGTCGTATCCGACC
>NZ_CANG01001004.1:0-397 GCF_000309315.1 Sedimentibacter sp. B4 | reverse complement strand
CGATGAACGGAAGTGTTGCCGCCTGACGTGGTGGCGGAGTTGGTGAGTGGTCGGCCGCGGTCGCTGGGCCAGATCGTGGCGGGCGCGGAGGTGGCAGGGAAGTTCTCCGCCAGCCCCACCCCCACCAACGTGCAGGGCCGGGCCCGGATCCAGAACCTGCTGGTGACCACGACGGACGGGCTGGGCAGGGTGTCGGCCTCGGTGCCCCATCCGGGCATTGTGGACGCGCCCCTGCTGGCCGCTGTCGCCGGCGTGGACGGCGCCGACCTGGCGTGAAGCCGATCACCGTCGAGTTCACCAACGCCGCCGACGCGGTCGCTGAGGGTGACACCGTCCGGAGGCGTCCCTGGTCTACACACAGGGCGAGTACGTGCCGCTGGAGACCGTCGCGCACGTG
>NZ_CANG01001005.1:0-208 GCF_000309315.1 Sedimentibacter sp. B4 | reverse complement strand
AGATGACCCAGGTGTCCATGTTGCCCATGATCAGCTTGCCGGCCTCGGCGTCAGCGCGAGCACCCTCGACGTTGTCGAGGATCCACTTGACCTTGGGGCCGGAGAAGTAGGTCGCCAGCGGCAGACCGACGCGGGCCTTGTACTTGTCCTGGTCGCCACCACCGAGTTCCTCGATGATCTTGGCCGTGCGGGTGCCTGCCAGACGATC
>NZ_CANG01001006.1:0-208 GCF_000309315.1 Sedimentibacter sp. B4 | reverse complement strand
TCGTCGCGTACGTCCTGCTTACAAGACGCTGCTGGGTCGCTACGACATCTCGATCGGCTCCAACGTCGAGGCGACGGCCCTGTCCGGCATCGACACCCGCAAGTGGCTGATCATCATCTACGCCACCGCTGGCCTGTTCACCGCGCTCGCGGGATCATGATCTCCGCCCGGCTCGGCTCGGCGCAGCCCGCCACCGGTGCCGGCTACG
>NZ_CANG01001007.1:0-240 GCF_000309315.1 Sedimentibacter sp. B4 | reverse complement strand
CAGCGCTGGACGCGGGAGTACCCTGATCGACACCGCGGATGCCTACTGCCTGGGTCCCGACGAGGTCGGCCACAACGAGATCCTGATCGCCGAGGCACTGCGCTCCTACGGCGCCGACACCAGCAACGTGCTCGTCGCCACGAAGGGCGGCCACCTGCGTCCCGGCGACGGGAGCTGGACGCAGAACGGCGATCCCTCCTACCTGAAGGACGCCGCCAAGGCCTCGGCCGCCCGGCTCGA
>NZ_CANG01001008.1:0-424 GCF_000309315.1 Sedimentibacter sp. B4 | reverse complement strand
TCTACGAACTCGGCTCCGACTACGTGAACTACTCGCGCAGCCTGGGCATCGGTGACTCCAAGATGACCAACTACATCTTCCGGAACGCCATGCTTCCGCAGATCACCGGTCTCGCCCTGAGTATCGGCACGATGGTCGGTGGGGCGCTGATCACCGAACTGGTGTTCAACTACCCGGGCATGGGCCTGACGTTGTTCAACGCGATCGCGAGCAACGACACCCCGTGGTGCAGGCCGTGACCCTGATCATCACGGTCGCCGTGCTGGTCGCCAACTACGCCGTCGAGGTTCTCTACGGCTTCATCGACCCACGGATCCGGGCCTCGAAGTCGGGGGAGAAGTGATATGACGAACATCTCCAGCAGCGCGGCGAGTGCCGAGATCGAGGGCCCCATCGTCCCGCAGGCGCCGCAGGCGCCCGAACC
>NZ_CANG01001009.1:0-388 GCF_000309315.1 Sedimentibacter sp. B4 | reverse complement strand
TGGACCCCGGAGGGCAGGCCCTTGTTGTGGTTGGCGATCTCGTTGTTGATGCTCTCGATCAGCCCCCTGCGCACCCCGTGCGGGGCGACCAGCAGCCGCCGGTAGTGCGTCTCCTGGGCCATCCCGGAGAGGTGGTTGAACAGGCGCGCCACGTCGTCGGTGATCACGGCGTTCGAGGTGAGCAGGCCCATGTCCTCGTACAGCCGGGCGGTCTTCGGGTTGTAGTTGCCGGTGCCGATGTGCGCGTAGCGACGCAGCCCGGTCGGCTCCTCGCGGACGACCAGCGACAGCTTGCAGTGGGTCTTCAGCCCGACCATGCCGTAGACCACGTGGCAGCCGGCCTTCTCGAGCTTGGGGCCCAGGCGATGTTGGCCTGTTCGTCGAAGCG
>NZ_CANG01001010.1:0-452 GCF_000309315.1 Sedimentibacter sp. B4 | reverse complement strand
GACTGCTGAGCGCGGCGGGGGCGAGCATCGCCGTCGGTCTGGCCATCCCGGCACCTCAGCAGAAACTGTCGAAGCCGTAGTCGGATCACAGTTGACGGCGGCCATACTGCGCGAACTCCAGGGCATCGAACAAGATCCGACCACATGGAGCAACCTGGTGGAGACCCGGATCGAGGTCCAGCGGCAACAGGCTCGTCTCCGACCACTCTGCGACGAATCGGCGCCGGTCCTCAAAGAAGCTGGAACGAAAGCTCACCGCGATCGACCGTGCACTCGACCACCTCCGCGCCCACAATCTCGTGCCGGGCGACACCGCAGAGGCGCAAGACGAGGAGTAGTCGACCCGCCTACGGCAGTTATGAGGGTCGGAGTTCGGGGCAACGAAACCCTCTAGCCACGCTGTGACTAGAGGTTTCGGTGGGCGACACTGGGATCGAACCAGTGACCTCTTA
>NZ_CANG01001011.1:0-240 GCF_000309315.1 Sedimentibacter sp. B4 | reverse complement strand
CGACTGGCTGCTCTGAGCTCTTCACCCCATCTTGGCCAGGGCGTCGCCGAGTTCGGTCTTCGCGATCTCGACCTGCTTCTGGTACTCCGCCAGGTCGCCGTTGCGCAGCGCGGTGTCGGCCGCGGTGAAGGCAGCCTGGGCCTTCTTCATCGACTCGACCGCTGCGGTCTGGTTCGGGCTTGTCGTGCCTCCGGGCTGGGTTGGCTGGGTCGGCTGGGTGGGCGGCGGTGTCGTCGTGCC
>NZ_CANG01001012.1:0-224 GCF_000309315.1 Sedimentibacter sp. B4 | reverse complement strand
CCGGGGAGCAAGGTCACCATGATCACCGGCGACCACGCGGAACCGCAACAGCGATCAGCCGCGAGATGGGCATCTTCGACGACACCTCGTCCGCCGCGGTGACCGGCGCCGCGCTGGAGGCGGCGACCGATGAGCAGTTGCGCACGATCGTGGAACGCACCGAGACGTTCGCACGCACCAGCCCCGAGCACAAGCTCCGGCTGGTCAAGGCCTTCCAGGCCAAC
>NZ_CANG01001013.1:0-783 GCF_000309315.1 Sedimentibacter sp. B4 | reverse complement strand
CCACCGGTACGGCGCAGGGTCACGTAGGAGCCGACGACATCCTCGATCCGGGTACGCTCCCGGACCGTCGCCAGGTCCTCCTCGTTGATCAGTCCTGCCACCCCGCGATTCTAGGGCCCCCCGCGGACGCCCCGCCGCTCCGAACGCCATCGGGTCAGGCGCCGCGACCGATACCCTTCGGCAATCGATCGGGATTCCAGCCGAGCAGGTCGACGGCGGTCTCGAAGGCGAAGCGGTCAGTCATCCCGGCCACATAGGTGACCGCTGCCTGCACCCGGCCCTGCGGACCCTGGTCGGCAGGGACGAAGGTCACCGGCAACGCGAGCGGGTGTCCGAGTAGTACTCGACCAGTCCGCGGAGCACGGCGATCACCGCCTCGGACTGGGCGAGCGAGTCTGGCCGGGTGTAGATCCACTCGTAGTTGAACGCCCGCAGTGCCGCCAGAGCAGATGCCGGCTCGGCCGCCATTCCCACCTCGCCGGTGCGCGCGACCGTGCCGATCACCGCCCGGACGAAGGTGCCCAGCTGCGTGCGGCGGGTACGTCCGGCCACCTCCGCGACCTGGGCGGGCAGGTTGTCCAGGTTGACGATTCCGGCTGCGGCCGCGTCCTCGAGGTCGTGGGCGCAGTAGGCGATCCGGTCGGCCCAGCTCACGATCTCGCCCTCGACCGTTGCCGGCACCGGCCGCGACCAGGAGTGGTTGCGGATCCCGTCCAGGGTCTGCGCGCACAGGTTCAGCCCGGTCAGCACAACGTCCGCACCCCAGGGTCCGTGGTCGTAACC
>NZ_CANG01001014.1:0-189 GCF_000309315.1 Sedimentibacter sp. B4 | reverse complement strand
GGGCGCCCGGAGGCAGGGACACCGCCATCGCGCAGCCCCTGCTGGTGGCGGCAGGACTCGCCACCGCACTGGAACTCTTCCCGCACCCGGCGGACGGTTTCCGGCGGACCGCGGTCGTCGCCGGCCACAGCGTGGGCGAGATCACCGCCGCGGCGGCGGTCGGCGTCCTCTCCGCCGAGCAGGCCATGA
>NZ_CANG01001015.1:0-231 GCF_000309315.1 Sedimentibacter sp. B4 | reverse complement strand
GTAACCCGGGGTGAGGGCGTACGCGGCCTCCTTGGTTTGCCGGTCCTTGGGGAAGGGGGTTTCGTCGTCGAGGTACTTGCGGATATCGGCGCGGCGGCGCTGCACGAAGTAGCCGGCGAGGCGGCTGCGTTCTGCTGGCTGCTCCAGGTTGATGTCGTGAAGGCCTTCGTCCAAGAGCCCGATCAGGTTACGGAAGGTCTCGTCCTTGCCGCTGTGCGGGGTGGCTGTGAC
>NZ_CANG01001016.1:0-182 GCF_000309315.1 Sedimentibacter sp. B4 | reverse complement strand
ACCTGGCGCCGTACCTGCCGAACCCCCGCTGGGTGTCGGCACGCCGCGCGCCCGTGCGGGTCGGCTTCATCGCCCTGATGGGGGCGGACGGGCTGCGGCTTGCCGCGCAGTCGGCGATCCTGGCGGCCAACTACGTGGCCCGACGCCTGGCCGACTACTACCCGGTGCTCTACACCGGGGCT
>NZ_CANG01001017.1:0-207 GCF_000309315.1 Sedimentibacter sp. B4 | reverse complement strand
CCAGGCTGCTGCCCGCAATGGTGCTGGTTCTACCGCTGTTCATCCTCGCGACCAGGCTGGGACTGTCGGGCACCTACGTCGCAGTGGTGGCCGCACACCTCACCTTTGCGATCCCGTTCACGAGTGGATGATGCGTGGCTTCTTCATGGGGGTTCCCAAGTCGCTGGACGAGGCGGCACGCATCGACGGATGCAGCGAGTTTCAGGC
>NZ_CANG01001018.1:0-954 GCF_000309315.1 Sedimentibacter sp. B4 | reverse complement strand
CGGCCGCCGTGTTGGTGACCGCTCCGGCGTCGATGTCGTCCTGGGTGAGGGCGTAGGTCGCCGTGCAGGTCGTCGAGGCGCCACCGGCCAGGCTGGTGACCGGGCAGTCCACCGGGCCGGCCAGCGGGTCGTCGACACTGATCGGGTCGAGCGTGACGTTGCCGGTGTTGGTCACCGTGAACGTGTACTCGACGATCGACCCGACAGCAACCGTGGCCGGCGGGGTCGCCTGCTTGACCAGGCTGAGGTACGGACCGGGCGCGATCGGCAGGTCATAGCTGCCCTCGGCCGTCACCGCTGCCCCCACAGGCGGGGTGCCGGAAGCCGTCGCCGTGTTCGGCACGTGCCCGGCATCGACGTCCGCCTGGGTCAGGGTGTAGCTGCCGGTGCAGGTGGTCGACGCATCCGGGACAGCGGTCCCGCCGGGCAGGTCACCGCACCCACCAGCGGGTCGTCGACGCTGACCGGGTCGAGCGTGACGTTGCCCGTGTTGGTCACCACGAAGCTGTAGTCGACCTCGTCACCGGCGCGATCGCCCCGGGCGGTGCCGGACTTCACCAGGGCGATGCCCGGCGTGGCGGTGATCGCGGTCGAGGTCGAGCTGGTCGACGTCACGCCGGGGCCTGCCGGCGGGGTTCCGGTCGTGGTGGCCGTGTTGTCGACCTGGCCGGAGTCCACGTCAGCCTGGGTGAGGGTGTAGGTCGCGGTACACGTCGTCGACGTGGTCGGCGCCAGCGTCGTCACCGGGCAGGTCACCGGACCCGCCAGCGGGTCGTCGACACTCACCGGGTCGAGCGTGACGTTGCCGGTGTTCGTCACCACGAAGCTGTAGACGATCGTCGAACCCGCCGTGTTCCCCGACGGCGCTCCCGCCTGCTTGAGCAGGCTGACCGCGGGGGCCTGGTCGATCGTGGTCGTCACCGTGTCGGTACCGGACACAGGCGCGCCGACCGG
>NZ_CANG01001019.1:0-402 GCF_000309315.1 Sedimentibacter sp. B4 | reverse complement strand
CTCGAGCAGCTCGAGGATGAAGCTCTTGTTGGTTGCGCCGCCCTCGATGATCACGGTGGTCTCGGCCAGCGCGCGGCGGAGCCGTCCCAGAGCCTCGGTGCGGGTGCTGCCGGAGGCGATCACCTTGGCGATCATCGAGTCGAAGTCGGCGGGGATGGTGTCGCCCTCGGCCACGCCGGTGTCCACCCGGATGCCCGGTCCGGCGGGGAAGTCGAGGCGGGTGATCGTGCCCGGGGAGGGCGCGAAGTCGCGGTCGGGATCCTCGGCGTTGAGGCGCGCCTCGATGGCGTGGCCCTGCTCGACCGGGCGGCCGACCAGCCGTCCACCCGCTGCGACGTGCAGCTGCGCCTTGACCAGGTCGAAGTCGTTGGTCACCTCGGTGATCGGGTGCTCGACCTGCAG
>NZ_CANG01001020.1:0-222 GCF_000309315.1 Sedimentibacter sp. B4 | reverse complement strand
TGGGCCCCCGATTCGGTACCCCACCGATCCCAGACCCGATCCGCTCGCCCACGGGCTGGCTTCAGCCGACGTGGACAATGACACACACGGTGACGAGGACTTCCCTGAAGGCGGACGTCACGGGCGACTGGAACACGGCTTGGCCGGTGCCGGGAGCCTGGTCGATCTGCCAGCTCCCGCAAGCGGCCCGCTACTTGATCCGCTCCGTCATGGACTCGGCAA
>NZ_CANG01001021.1:0-198 GCF_000309315.1 Sedimentibacter sp. B4 | reverse complement strand
CCCGCTGGGCACCCCGGTGTGATGCCGTTCACCCGCGGCACGATGGTCAAGACCAGCCCGATGACCGGCTGGGACATCCGGCAACTCCATGAGGACCCGGACGTCGAGTTCACCCGTCGCGAGGTCCTGGCCGATCTCGAGCGCAGCGCGAGCTCGGTCTGGCTCCGCACCGGGTCGGACGCGATCGCGGTCGATGAC
>NZ_CANG01001022.1:0-819 GCF_000309315.1 Sedimentibacter sp. B4 | reverse complement strand
TGTTGGCCTCGACCTTGAACTCCCGCTTCATGCGGTCGATCATGACCTCGAGGTGCAACTCGCCCATGCCGGCGATGATGGTCTGTCCGGTCTCCTCGTCGGTGTGGACGCGGAAGGTCGGATCCTCCTCGGCCAGCCGCTGGATCGCCGTGGACAGCTTCTCCTGGTCGGACTTGGTCTTGGGCTCGATCGCCTGCTCGATGACCGGAGCCGGGAAGTCCATGGACTCCAGCACGACCGGGTTGGCCGGGTCACACAGGGTCTCACCGGTGGTGGTGTCCTTCAGGCCCATCACCGCGATGATCATGCCCGCGCCGATCTGCTCGATCTCCTGACGCTTGTTGGCGTGCATCTGGTAGATCTTGCCGATCCGCTCTTGCGACCCTTGGTCGAGTTCAGCACCTGCTGGCCGGACTTGAGCACGCCGGAGTAGATGCGGATGAAGGTCAGCTTGCCCAGGTGCGGGTCGGCGGCGATCTTGAACGCCAGCATCGCCAGCGGCTCTTCGTTCGACGTGTGCCGCTCGATCAGCTGGTCGGGGTGACCGGGCTTGAAGCCCTCGATGGCCGGAATGTCCAGCGGGGAGGGCAGGTAGTCGATGGTCGCGTCCAGCATCGGCTGGACACCCTTGTTCTTGAACGAGGACCCGCACACCACAGCAGTGATCTTGTTGGCGATCACCGCGCGGCGGACAGCGGCCTTGATCTCGGCCGCGCTGATCTCCTCGCCAGTCTCCTCCGACTCGAGCCAGTGCTCGGCGAAGTCGTCGTCGTGGTCGGCAAGGGTGTGGATGAGCTCCTCGCGCGCGGTCGCGGCTGC
>NZ_CANG01001023.1:0-230 GCF_000309315.1 Sedimentibacter sp. B4 | reverse complement strand
TAGGCCCTGATGGCCACCGGCGTCGCGTCGGCGTTCCTGTGCATCGTCGCGGTCACCGTGCTGTTCACCGGCCCGGACGGCAAGGGCATGCTCCCCGAACTCCCCGGTCTGGCGCTCGCCGGCCTGGTCAGCGTCGGTGGGGTCTGGATCGCCCGGCGGTGGAACAGCGAGTGGCTCGCCGTGCTGGCCATCCTGGGCAGCCTCGTGCTCGCCCCCTACACGTGCGCGAG
>NZ_CANG01001024.1:0-410 GCF_000309315.1 Sedimentibacter sp. B4 | reverse complement strand
CGTTGTAGCTGGAGAAGTTGGTGCGGATCCGCTTCTGGACGATTGCGCCGGGCGCGGTCGTGGTTGAGCGGTAGGTGTTTCCGAGCGGGTCGATCAGTCCGGTGGCGCGCACCGCGTCGTAGGGCCCGTTCGCCGGCAGCGACCACTTGTTGGAGTTGAAGTCGCCGACGAAGTAGGTCGGCAGGCCCTGGTTGTGCGCCGCGATCTCGGCCAGGCCCTCCTTGGTCTGGGTGACCTTCAGGTCGTACCAGGTCGTCGACCGGGGATGTGCTCGAGGTGGGTGTCGGCGAAGAAGAACCGCTTGCCCGTCGCCTTGTGCTCGAAGATCGCCCAGGCGACGTAACGGTCGTTGTCCTTGGCCCGCAACTCGGTGAGCTTCTTCGAGCCCTGGGCGAGGAGGGTCAGCACGA
>NZ_CANG01001025.1:0-216 GCF_000309315.1 Sedimentibacter sp. B4 | reverse complement strand
CGATGTCGTTGCGGCAGCGCAGCACGCGGCGGCGCACCACGTCCATCGGGTCGGTGGCGGTGGCTCGGTAGAACGGCTCGGCCGCCCGCGCCCGCCAGTCGATCACCAGGGGTTCGTAGTCCGCGTCCCGTACCCCGATCCGGCCGATGTAGCGGATCTCGCCGTCGGTGTGGTGAGGCGGCCGAACACCAGGCCCTCGTGCTCCGCGTCCAGGAT
>NZ_CANG01001026.1:0-399 GCF_000309315.1 Sedimentibacter sp. B4 | reverse complement strand
ACGCGGAACTCCACCCGCCCGGACAACAGACGGCCGCGACCAGAGTCGCCGCCACCTGCTCGCCGAGAACGAGCTCTGCCCCCTTCACCTTCGCCTCCACGGCCGGCTCGGGGATCTGCAGGACGCCAAGGTCGTCCTCCGGGTCGACCTCGAGCACCGTGCCGGTGAACGTGTGGCCCAGCTGCGGCGCCAGCACCATGGCCTCGACCAGGTCGACCACTCCTCGCTCGTACTTCTTGGCCCGGCGGTTCGAGTTGTCCATCACCGCAGGCAGGCCGGCCATCGACTGGCTCACCCAGTCCGGCACCTCCTGCCCCGCGCAGATCGCCACGCAGATCTCGCCGGTGTAGCGGTCGACCAGCCGACGCAGCGGCGCGGTCACGTGGGCGTAGGGCGCTG
>NZ_CANG01001027.1:0-241 GCF_000309315.1 Sedimentibacter sp. B4 | reverse complement strand
CCAGCGCGTCGAGACGAGATGGTGCAGCGCCAGAGCCGTCCGCTTCATCGGCACCCAGCGGCCCTCCGCCGCCATCGAGAACGATGTGTCGACCAGCAGCGCCACCGCCGCCTGGGTACGCGTCTCGGTCTCGGCGACCTCGACGTCTCCCATCTCGACGCGGATCCCGTGGCCGCCGAGCGGGTCCGGGGCACGAGAGGGCGCCTCAAGGGGGCGGCGCATGGCATTCAGGACCGTGCGA
>NZ_CANG01001028.1:0-226 GCF_000309315.1 Sedimentibacter sp. B4 | reverse complement strand
AATGAACATCAAGATCCTCGGCTCCGGCTGCGCCAACTGCCAGAACCTGGAGAAGGCCGCCCGACAGGCCGTCGACGAGCTCGGTCTCGAGGCGACCTTCGAGAAGGTCCCGACTACGCCGACATCGCGCCTACGGCATCATGCGACGCCGGGCCTGGTGGTCGACGAGGAGGTCGTGCTGTCGGGACGCGTGCCCACCGCCAGCCAGGTGAAGGAACTGCTCACC
>NZ_CANG01001029.1:0-205 GCF_000309315.1 Sedimentibacter sp. B4 | reverse complement strand
CGTTGACGGTTGGCGTACGGACGCGAAAAAAACCCCCGACCTGCTGACGCAGGCGAGGGAGCGTGTCGGTTGATGAACGCTGGGCTCAGCCGACACGCTGGCTAACTACGAGAAGGGACTTCCGCACGGGACAAGCGTGACTGCCGGAGCCGGCAATGTCAACACATGAGCGCGGCGTTTCACATCGTGGGCCGACAACGGCGAT
>NZ_CANG01001030.1:0-402 GCF_000309315.1 Sedimentibacter sp. B4 | reverse complement strand
CGCGGTCGCGATCGCCCCGTGCTGCAGGGCCTGAACAAGGCGGTCAACGACCTCTCGCGCGGCGCGCTGGTCGAGGACATCGTGAACACCGTGGCCATCACCGCCATCCAGGCGCAGGCCTGAACCCGAGGAGACCGAAGTGAGTACCCCCGTCCTGCTGCTGAACTGCGGCTCGAGTTCGATCAAGTACCAGGTGATCGACGCCGACACCGAGGTGGTGGTGGCCAACGGCATCATCCAGCGGATCGGTGAGGAGTCGGGCAGCCTCGACCACCGGCTCGACGGCGAGATGGTGCACGTCGACCGCGGTTTCCCGAACCACGCGCGGGCGCTGAACTACCTCGTCCGGGTGTTCAACGCGCACGGGCCCGACCTGGAGTCGATCCGGGCGGTCGGCCACCG
>NZ_CANG01001031.1:0-763 GCF_000309315.1 Sedimentibacter sp. B4 | reverse complement strand
TTTCCCACGGCTCACCGACCGGGATTTCGCCTTGGGGGGCGCCGGTGCGTTCCCGGATCTCATCGACGATCGCGACATACATCGGGTTGTTGATCTGGGGGGGTTCGCCTCCCCGCCCCACAGCTTTCCGGTTTCGAGGAAGTGGGTGATCGCAAGTTCGAACCCGGGCCGTACCGGAACCACGACGCGTGCAGAGCCAGCTCGCAGGAAGTCCTGGAACTGGGGGTCGGCGTCCTGCTTCAGGAAGCGATCCACCCAGGTGTTCTTCCGTGCCCAGAAGTACGGGTAGAACACCCATTGGGTCTGGTCCCATTCGAAGGATTGCTCGAAGAACCGGATGTACGCGCCCTCGGCGGCCGCGTCCACAAGGTCGAAGGTGGGCGGGGTGCCGTCCTTGGTGGCGTCGAACGCGTCGTACCACTGCTGGGTCAGCACCGAGATGCAGTGCTTCTTCAGTTCTGCGGCGATGGTGGCCTGGTTCATTGCCGGCGGGGCCCCGAACGGCAACGTGTTGTCGCGCTCGGCTTTCGCTTGCGCGTCGGCCTTGATCTGTTCCACTTTCTGCTGGTACTCGCGCAGTCGGTCCTCGTACTTGGCGAGCAGTTTGCCGAATGTCACCAGCCGCCAGGCGTCCAGGAGGGTTTCGGTGCGGCGGGCGACCACGACCACCTCGAAGGCGTAGGTGTTGGTCTCGTACGCGATGAGCAGCACGTTGAGCTTGCCATCCGCCGACAGGCGGGTGTGGCTCAGCGTACCGAAGGGG
>NZ_CANG01001032.1:0-200 GCF_000309315.1 Sedimentibacter sp. B4 | reverse complement strand
CGGATCGCGGCCCAGAAGGTGATGGAGTTCGGCGACCTCGTCGCGGAGGATCACCTCGCCCAGCGTGGCGTGTGGGCCGACTGGCAGACCGCCGACGACCAGACCTTCAGGGGCTGGGCGTCTTCCCGCGCTTCGACCAGCACCCGGGCCGGGTGTGGCGGCCGATGCCACACCACGGCTACGACACCGCGGACGTCCTC
>NZ_CANG01001033.1:0-206 GCF_000309315.1 Sedimentibacter sp. B4 | reverse complement strand
TGCTGAGCTCGGTGTTCACGGCAACGCTGCCCCCGGCCTGCCGCGGTGCGCCACGATCAGGACCTTCTCGGTCTCGATGACGTCATTGATGAGTCCGTTCATGGCAGCGAACCGGGGCTGACCGAACATCACACCTCCACGAGAAACATGCCGACCTCGTCGTCGGCACATTCCCGATCCGTACCCACCCTGCGTCCGCCTATTCC
>NZ_CANG01001034.1:0-238 GCF_000309315.1 Sedimentibacter sp. B4 | reverse complement strand
TTGGCCAGTCCTGCAGGGCCCCCCGTCGCGCAGCGGCACCGGGCTGACGTGGTTCACCAGTCGTCCGAAGTCGCGCAGCGCGAGGGTCTGCGGCCGGGCCGTGACCCGGTACCGCGCGTCCTGAACGAGCCCGGGAATCGGTAGCCACTCCGGCGCCCCTGCCGCAGTGAGCCGGGTCTGGTAGTGCCCGACCAGCTCGGGTTCGCCGTCCGCCGTGTGCAGTGACACGGTGAGCTGG
>NZ_CANG01001035.1:0-375 GCF_000309315.1 Sedimentibacter sp. B4 | reverse complement strand
AGCGGATCACCGCCGTGCTGCGGGACGACCTGGCCGCCTCCCCCGGTCCCCGGGTGGTGGTCAACCTGGCCTCGGGGGAGTACTTCGGTGCGGTGCGGCCCGACGAACTGGACCCCCGGTCGTCGCGCCACGCTTCGAGGACACGGACGCGAGGGGCCGGCGCAGCGTGGTCTCCTTCTTCGCCAAGCGGGCCCGCGGCGAGCTCGCCGCCTGGCTGGTGCTCAACCGGGTGCGGTCCGCGTCCGCGATCACGGGCTTCGACGGCGTCGGCTACCGCTACGACAAGGCGGCTTCCACCCGCGAGGTGCCCGTCTTCGTCCGCGCTTTCGCCGACCGCTGACGGACCGGATTGGGGACGGTTCCGAACTCGGTCCA
>NZ_CANG01001036.1:0-708 GCF_000309315.1 Sedimentibacter sp. B4 | reverse complement strand
CGGCGGCGAGGGCGGTCATGCCAGCCCAGTCGAAGCGCCTGCGTCAGCGACACGGTGGTGGGGCAGCAGGCGCCACGCCAGTGCGACGACGACAACGGCAATGGGCAGGTTGATCAGGAACAGCCACTGCCAGCCGAACATCAGCAGGACGCCGCCGATGATCGGGCCGATGATGAACGCCAGCCCGAACACGGCGCCGATCAGGCCGAGCGCGCCGCCCCGCTTCTCGGCGGGAAGGTGTCACCGATCACGGAGCTGGCAACCGGGAAGATGCCGCCCGCGCCCAGACCCTGCACCGCGCGACCGAGCAGGAGCAACCAGAACGCACCGGAGCCGTGGGAGAACGCGACGACGAGCGAACCGGCGGCAAAGAGCACCACGTCGAGGATGTAGATCGCGCGCCGACCGAAGAAGTCCTGAGCTTCGCCATCAGCGGAGTACCGATCAGGTTCGCCAGCACGTACGCACTGAACACCCACGAGGTCGCCCGGGTATCCAGGCCGAACTCGCTGCGAATCGCGGGCAGGGCCGGCCCCACGATCGCGATGTCGAGCGCCCCCATCAGAACGCCCACGAACAGGACGCCGAGGAGGCGGTTGCGTTGCTTGTCGTCCACGATGCTCCTTACTTACCGGTCGGTAAGTAGTGTAGCGCTCGCGGCGAAGTGCTTATTCCGCCGGCCGGGGTGGCGCGCATGATCACAGCCAT
>NZ_CANG01001037.1:0-442 GCF_000309315.1 Sedimentibacter sp. B4 | reverse complement strand
GCTCCACCCGCTCACGCAGCTCCTCCACCCCCGTGCCGGTGCGGGCCGAGACGAACACGGCGTCCGGGTAGCGCCCGCGCAGCGCCAGCAGGGTGTCCGGCTCGGCAGCGTCGGTCTTGTTCACCACCAGTTGCTCGGCCACATCGGACGCTCCGATGTCGGCCAGCACCGTCCGCACGGCGGAGATCTGGCCGAACGGGTCCGGATCCGCGCCGTCCACGACGTGCAGCAGCAGGTCGGCGGAGGTCGACTCCTCCAGCGTCGACCGGAACGCCTCCACCAGGTCGTGCGGCAGGTGCCGGATGAACCCGACGGTGTCGGTGAGCGTGTACACCCGCCCGTCCTCGGTCTCGGATCGGCAGGTGGTCGGGTCGAGGGTGGCGAACAGGGCGTCCTCGACCAGGACCCCGGCGCCCGTGAGCCGGTTCAGCAGCGAGCTCTT
>NZ_CANG01001038.1:0-448 GCF_000309315.1 Sedimentibacter sp. B4 | reverse complement strand
CGCCGAGGAACACACCGTCCACGTCCTGCGCATGTGGACCCACTACGAGTGAGCCCGGGACACGGTCCGTGGCAGGATAGCGATGGGGCGCAGGCGACCCCCGGAACGAGCCGATCCGCCGCCCGCGAGGGGTGCTCAACTTTTCGAAATTCACTATGGCACGGCCATCGCACGACCCCTGTTGGGCGTGCTATATGTGCTAGTCACGGCCTTAATGGAACGCGATTCCTAAACCTGTGTCGCAAGTTCGAATCTTGCTGGGGTCGCCAACAACACTGAGCGTGACATATGCTTCTGACAAGCACAAACGCAGGCTCCACGAGGAGCGCCCAAGTGGTCACGAGACGACACAGATGGTCGCTCATATCCAGAGATGTAGCACGTATGTAGCACGCCGTGCGATATCTCCCGGGCTCCTGGAGCCTCCCGGTCAGGAGGCGAGATGGGA
>NZ_CANG01001039.1:0-218 GCF_000309315.1 Sedimentibacter sp. B4 | reverse complement strand
TTCGATCAGACCCAGGTCCGGCGCAGCGCCGAGGCGATCCCGCGCTGCGGGGGAATCCGGCGTGTTCGACGAGGTGGCCGTACACACCGCTGCGATCCCTGGAACCGCCGAGTCAGGCCAGCCGGCCGTCCTGGCCACCCGGGCCGGTCGGCCGGGGGATCGCCGCGTCCTGCTCTACGCCCACCACGACGTGCAGCCGGTCGGCGACGAGGCGGCCT
>NZ_CANG01001040.1:0-775 GCF_000309315.1 Sedimentibacter sp. B4 | reverse complement strand
TCGGCGGCGGGTGCTCATCAGGAGCAAATGAGCAGGGGCATCCCGCCATTCCATACCACGCTGGATGCGCGCCAGCTTGGCAGGGAAGGCTGTTCGGGCAAGGAATAGCTGATGTTTACTATTCGGTCCGGCAGCGCATCAGAGTCCGGTCCGGTCGAGACTCGGTTCATGGCGCGCCGATCAGCTTTGCTCACCTTTGAACTCGGAGGTGGAGGCGCGTGTCACTATCCGGGGCGTGTACGTGACGACTCCCCCACTGTCCCCATGTATCGCAGCAAGGAGCATGTCAACGCTGCTTCGTCCCGCCTCCGCAAATGGTTGCTCGACGCTGGTCAGTGCGGGTTGGAAGTAGGCCGACCCGGCGATGTTGTCGAATCCGGCGACAGCGACCTGTCTGGGCAGGTCGAGACCGGCCCCTTTGGCTGCCCGAAGAACCCCGAGGGCGAGCAGGTCGTTCGCGGCGAAGATCCCATCGGGTCGGGACTCGCCGCTGAAGAGGCTCTTGCTCACCACATAGGCGGCCTCCGACCCCCAACTGTCTGCACGCACGAGGGCGCACCCGTCCCTTCCGGCAACGGCTTCCTTCCACCCCGTGACGCGTTCACGGGCGTCGTACCAGTCGTCGGGGCCGGCAACGTGCGCCACCCGCGTGCAGCCGACGTCAAAGAGATGTTGGCAGACCTGGCGGGCTGCGGTTCGCTGCGCGATGCACACACCGGTCTGTCCGGGGGCCAGTTCTCCGCCGCTGATGACCGACACCGGAAACTCGCTGAAA
>NZ_CANG01001041.1:0-801 GCF_000309315.1 Sedimentibacter sp. B4 | reverse complement strand
CACCCGGTCGGCCATGTCGCCGCGCGGGGAGACCGTTTCGAGCACCACTTCGGCGCCGTCGAAGGCCTGCGCGAGCACGTCCGGGTCGGCACGGAGCCGGTGACGTAGCGGACGCCGGGTACCGGGCCTCCGCGGGCTTGCGGCTGAACGCCGTCACCTCGTGTCCGCGTCCGGCCGCCTCGCGGACGATCGCGGCTCCGGCGTAGCCGGTTCCGCCCAGCACCGAGATTCGGGTCATGGTCGCTTCTCCTTCGTGGTTGGTCTGCACCCTTGTCAAGACGGTTGCGACTTCAACTATTCCCGGAGGGTGCGCGTTACGGCACCGCTGCCTGCAGGGCCCCCACCTCGACGACCTCCCGTGCGGCCCGGCGCTCGTTGTGCACCAACTGGCGGCGCTTGAGCGCCCAGGCGATCGCCACCGGGAGCAGCGCGCCGAGCCAGGCCAGCGGAGCGGCCAGGCAGACCGCGAGGAAGCCGAGTCGCTCGACCAGCAGCAGCCCGACCCCGGCACGGGCGAAGAGTTCCATGAAGCCGGCGATCGTCGGAACGAGGGTCGAACCGAGCCCCTGGACGGCGTTGCGGAGCAGGAAGAGCACGGCCAGCACCCAGTACAGGCTCCCGTTCAGGATCAGG
Source organism: Sedimentibacter sp. B4 (assembly GCF_000309315.1). Taxonomy (NCBI): domain Bacteria; kingdom Bacillati; phylum Bacillota; class Tissierellia; genus Sedimentibacter; species Sedimentibacter sp. B4. Next base: position 168 of record NZ_CANG01001041.1, on the reverse strand, counting down.
TACTGGTGCGCCATCGCGACCACGCGGTCCTCGCCGTCGCCGACGAAGAGGCGAACGAGGCCGGTGCCGAACACCGCGATCGCTCCGCCGAGCGCGACTGCGAGCCCGATCGCCAGCATGCTGGTGCGGAACACTCCGTGCCGGATCCGCCACCACTCCCCCGCGTCC
>NZ_CANG01001042.1:0-207 GCF_000309315.1 Sedimentibacter sp. B4 | reverse complement strand
GGGTTGGGTCATGGTCGATAGCTGCGTGTCACGGGTCCCGGTCTTCGCCAGCTTGTCGGAGCAAGATCAGCATCGGGTTGAGGGGCTGGCTCGCCCGACCCATCTGATGGTGGGTGAGGCGGCCTACTCTGCCGACGACGAACTGCCGCAGCTCATGGTGCTGCACACGGGACGCTCAAGATATTCCGGCTCTCCGCTGATGGGTCC
>NZ_CANG01001043.1:0-173 GCF_000309315.1 Sedimentibacter sp. B4 | reverse complement strand
CGGCGCAGCCGAGGCGATCATCCAATCGGCCCGACGGCAGCCCTTTCGCGCTGGCGAGCCATTCCTGGGCCGGGGCCGCCCCTCGTTCCTCGGCCTCGGTGAGGGCGAACCGGGTGCGCAGCTGCGCGAGGATCTCGGTGGCCGGCACCATCACGGCCGGGTCCCAGCCGTGA
>NZ_CANG01001044.1:0-234 GCF_000309315.1 Sedimentibacter sp. B4 | reverse complement strand
CCGCGGCCCATATCGCCGGCGACGTCGGGATCCGTGGCCTCGAACGCCGTGTCGAAGAAGCACTGCCCAAGATCACCGCAGCCCCCGCGTGGCCGGGTCTACGGGCCGAACTGCTTCTGACCGAGGCCGACGGACACGACCCGATCGAAGCACTCGCCCGCGCCACCGCCGACCCGATCAGCACTGCCAACGACCGGCCGCAGTCCTCACCTGGCGGTCGAGACCACCGCAACC
>NZ_CANG01001045.1:0-296 GCF_000309315.1 Sedimentibacter sp. B4 | reverse complement strand
CGGACGAGTTGCTGGTCGCCTTCGACCGGGTGGACGGGCTGGTCCGCCGCTATCCGGCGCGCGGGATCAAGGGCCCGATGGGCACCGCGCAGGACATGCTCGACCTGCTGGGCGGAGACGAGGCGAAGCTCGCGCAGCTGGAGCACAAGGTTGCCGAACACCTCGGTCGGGGGGTGTTCACCGCGACCGGCCAGGTGTACCCGCGCTCGCTCGACTACGACGTGCTCAGCGCGCTCGTGCAGGTGGCGGCCGGGCCGTCCAGCCTGGCCACGACGATCCGGCTGATGGCCGGCCAG
>NZ_CANG01001046.1:0-256 GCF_000309315.1 Sedimentibacter sp. B4 | reverse complement strand
CCGGGCCGCCGTCCGGTACTTCCCCGATTCCAGGTCGAGTTCGAGGCCGATCCCGATCATCAGCATCGCAAGAACGGGTTGGCCGCGCCGATCACGGAGGTGAAGGTGATCACCAGGTCCGGCAGGCGCAGGTCGAACAGCTTGAGCAGCAGCAGGCCGAGGTAGGTGACGAAGACGGGCGACCGGCTCAGCGTCCGGACCACGTCGCGCAGGCGGTGCCCGCCCGGCTCCCCCGCAGCGACATCCCCCACGCGTA
>NZ_CANG01001047.1:0-543 GCF_000309315.1 Sedimentibacter sp. B4 | reverse complement strand
CGCCGGAGGCCTGACCCGGCGCTCGCGCACCGGAGGGTGACCAAACCGACGCCGCCAAAGGGCAAGAGAACCGACTCAGCTGGGGTTGAGGATCACAGGCAAGATCTCGAATCCGCCGACTGGGGGTTCCTCTCGTACAGGCACCCGGCCTGGTGCAAGTTCGAGGCGTCCGGCAGTGAGCAGCGCACGGACCAGAACCACCAGCTCGAGCGTCGCCAGAGGGCGCCCGGGCAGACATGCGGGCCGATGCCATAGACGATGTTCTTCGCCGCATGGCGCACCGGGTCGAAGGTGTGGGTCCCGAACACCAACGGGTCACGGTTGGCCGCCGTCCAGTTGATGACCACCCGTTCTCCTCCGTCCAGGGCCATCCCTGCCAGCACCACCTCACCCGTGGTGACCCGCCGGTTCGACACGAACGGGTCGTCGATGCGCAGCATTTCGTCATCGCGGCCGCCAGCTCCGCGTCGGGAGCGTCGCGCAACTCGACCTGCAGGTCCAGATGGGTCGATAACCAGTGGGCTACCACACCGACGCACAACG
>NZ_CANG01001048.1:0-208 GCF_000309315.1 Sedimentibacter sp. B4 | reverse complement strand
CGCCGCCGTCCAGCACCTCTCCCGCGCTGACACGCTGATCGTCGGCGGCACGTCCCTGGTGGTCTACCCGGCGGCGGGCCTCGTCTTGCCTTCGGCGGCGACCAGCTGGTGCTGATCAACAAGGAGGCCACCGGCTACGACCACCTGGCCAGCCTCGTCATCCACGAGCCGATCGGCGAGACCCTCGGCGCCGCCGTCCCTGCGTGAC
>NZ_CANG01001049.1:0-448 GCF_000309315.1 Sedimentibacter sp. B4 | reverse complement strand
ACAACTCCGGAGCGGTGCTGCCGGGCTCTCTCTGGGGCGCCCGGTGCTCGCTCCGCGCAACGCCGTCAACGAGGCGCTCGCGGGGGAGGTCGGTGAACAGTGGCTCCCGATGTACGACGGCGGGCTGACCCCGGAAGTGCTGACCCGGACGCTGGCCTCGGTGAGGACGATCGACCCCGGGGAACGTCCGAACCTCGACGGCAGGGATTGGGACGTGACCGGCGAACAGCACCGCCTTGCCTATCGCGACGCGGTGGCGAAGGTGCGCCGGCGCGGCGCGTGAGGACAGTCCCAGCACCTGGCGGGTCTTCGTCATCCCCCGGTGATGGCTAGAGTCGCAAGACCACTGCGCAGACAACGATCGGAGGCTGGATGCCTGAGTCGCTCGCCGACACCCTGGCCCGCCTGGCCGGAGCACAGAAGGGACGCGCGCGTGGCGCACCCGGAT
>NZ_CANG01001050.1:0-399 GCF_000309315.1 Sedimentibacter sp. B4 | reverse complement strand
CTGGCAGAAGTGGGACGCCCATTCGGCGAACGACTCGTTCAGCCACAGGTCGTCCCACCAGGTCATCGTGACCAGGTCGCCGAACCACATGTGGGCGAGCTCGTGCAGGATCGTGTTGTCGCGCGCTTCGTAGGACGCGTTGGTGACCCGGGAGCGGTACAGGTACTCGTCGCGGATGGTCACGCACCCGGCGTTCTCCATGGCGCCGGCGTTGAACTCCGGCACGAAAACCTGCGCGTAGTCGGCGAAGGGGTAGGCCTGCCGACATACGCTGGGGGGGCGAGGCCCGGCACGACACCGACAGACGGGAGTCTCCGCGCCCTGGCCGGTGTAGCTGTCGCGGACGGTGTGGAAGTCCCGGCGATCAGGGCGGTGATGTAGGTGGAGATCGGGGGAGTA
>NZ_CANG01001051.1:0-382 GCF_000309315.1 Sedimentibacter sp. B4 | reverse complement strand
TCGTCTACGACCTGTTCATCAACAACCCCGAGGCGAACGTCGGCCACACGTTCAACACGCTCGAGGAGGTGATGACCGAGCTGGGTCGCGTCCTGGGTCCAGGTTGCGATGTGAGCGTTGAGCTCGAGAACCCGTTCGACCCCGACTTCGACAACATCCTCGCCGAGTCGAGCCCTACGAGCGGATCCTCTCCCCCTACCGCCTCGTGGTGAAGGTGCCGCACATGGGTCCGGTGAACGCCGAGAACGTGGGTGAGCTGCTGAACGGCACGGGCCGGCTGAGCAGCTCCTACCTGAAGCCCGCCACGGCGGACGCGTTCCGGTCGCACAATCTCGCCCTGCGCCTGCGGGAGCACGGGTACCGGGTCAACTACACGCTCATG
>NZ_CANG01001052.1:0-416 GCF_000309315.1 Sedimentibacter sp. B4 | reverse complement strand
GATCCCGGTGCTGACCAGGCGCTGCTTCACCTTGTCCAGCGCGCTGCCGGTGGTCGAGCCCTTGTCGATGACGACCTGGACGGTGACGCCCCGCTTGTCGTGGACGTACTGCAACGCGTCCCAGATGACCTCGGGGTCGTCTCCGGACGGCTGCCGAGCCCGGCCTCGGTCATCGTGCCGAGCGCGCGGATGAAGAAGAAGCCGATCTTGATCGTCGCGTTGTCGGCGGTGCCGCAGATCACCTGCGCCATCCGGGACGCGAAACTCCACGGCGTCTGGTTCTTCGGGTCGAGGTAGCCGCGCTTCTCGAAGTCGTCGGTGTTCAGCCACGCCTCGAACGGCTCCGGCGGCGACGTCAGCGTCGGGCACACGGTGTCGGTCGCCACCTTGACCTCGCCGTCCCCATCGACACTGAA
>NZ_CANG01001053.1:0-217 GCF_000309315.1 Sedimentibacter sp. B4 | reverse complement strand
TCGCGGATATCCTGCGCGGACCGCCTCCGGCCGACGCACTTCGCGCCATCACATCGCTTGTTCTGGAAGGCTTGAGCCAGCAGCGTTCATGCGTCCAGAGGAGTAGGGATGGCAAGAGCAAGGGACGAGGCCCGGCTGGCGGTGCTCATCGATGCCGACAACGCCAGCGCGCAGCACCTGGAACAGCTGCTGGTGGAGATCGCCAAGTACGGGACGA
>NZ_CANG01001054.1:0-272 GCF_000309315.1 Sedimentibacter sp. B4 | reverse complement strand
CCTCGCGATGGCCGGACGCAAGGCCGCGGCGGCATACGGCGAACTGGTCACCTTCCTCGAGGACGAGTTGATCGCCGGGCGCCCGCCGAGGACGCCGTCGGACCCGACCGGTACGGGCTGTGGTCCCGGATGTTCGTCGGCGCGGCTGTCGACCTGGACGAGACGTACGAGTGGGGTCTGGAGGAGCTCGCCCGGATGGCAGCGGAGCAGGACGCGATCGTCGCGGAGATCGCCGGGCCCGGGGCGTCCATCGCCGAGGCGATCGAGAAGCT
>NZ_CANG01001055.1:0-293 GCF_000309315.1 Sedimentibacter sp. B4 | reverse complement strand
AAGCCGCTGCCGTGTTCATCGGCGGCGCAGCCGTCCAGGGTGGCGTCGGCACCGTCATCGGAGCCGTCATCGGCGCCCTGGTCATGGGCGTGCTCAACATGGGCCTGTCCATCCTCGCTGTCGACGCCGCCTGGCAGATGGCGATCAAGGGCCTGGTGCTGCTGCTCGCGGTGGCGTTCGACCTGGTCAACAAGCGGCGCGGCGGACGCTGAGGCTACTCGCGTCCACGCGATAGTCTCGGCCCGGCGTGGACGAGAGAGGTGAAGCCAGGATGGCCATCACGGCAGGAACCA
>NZ_CANG01001056.1:0-388 GCF_000309315.1 Sedimentibacter sp. B4 | reverse complement strand
TGGTCGTCGCTGGCCTGATCTGGGCCGGCACAGCGCTGGCTTCCCCGCAACCCGGATCGGCCGCGTCCGCCAGCCCCAGTGCCCGGCCCACCGTAACCGCGTCCGGACCCGGTCTGCCCTTCGTACCCCCGACGAGCGCTACACCGGGCGCTGGGAGATTCTCCGGCAGCAGTGGACCGACTCCGGGCTCGAGGTCGAGATCCGGGTGATGGCGGACAAGGGACCGATCGACTACTCGTTCGTCGCCTTCGGCAACGACGACGTCCAGGCCACCACGGCCCAGCCGGGCTCGGAGCAGCCCCAGTTCTCCGGAATGCCCATCCAGAGCGGAAACCAGGAGACCGGCTGGCTGTTCTTCCCCTTGCGGCGGGGGGCGGCCACGATCATC
>NZ_CANG01001057.1:0-339 GCF_000309315.1 Sedimentibacter sp. B4 | reverse complement strand
ACGAGGTCGCGGGGATGGCCCGCACGGCAACCGGCGGCAGCTACAAGGTGACCGGGCTCCGCCCGGCGAGTACAAGGTGCGTTACCGGCTGACCGGCTACGACATCGTGACCAAGTACATCACCATCGACCAGAGCCCCAACAGCATCTCCGGCTTCGACGTCACGCTGTACTCGCACTAGACCGATGGCACGGCTGATGGCCCGGCGGCCCGGGCCGGAGTTCTGGCGCACGCTGGTCCTCGCCGCCCTCATCGCCGCGATCGGCCTGCTGAGCAGTCTCCGCGCGTTGTCCCTGCACGTCCGCCGTTGGGGCGAGCCGAACATCTACCTCAACTACA
>NZ_CANG01001058.1:0-239 GCF_000309315.1 Sedimentibacter sp. B4 | reverse complement strand
TGAGCTGGTGTCCCCCAGCACCTGCCGGATGCTGGGAGCTGCGTCCTGCCCCGGATCGATGACCACACAATCCGCCACACCGGGCGCAGCGACCACGTAGCAGTTGGCCTGCCAGTGGCCCGTCGCGAAAGAAGCCAGAAACACGCGCGACAGCCTAGACGACGAGACGTCGAGACGCGGCAGCGGCTCGAAGGTGAGGAGTCCCGACGCCGTCCCCACCGGCGCCAGCGGGAACAACA
>NZ_CANG01001059.1:0-338 GCF_000309315.1 Sedimentibacter sp. B4 | reverse complement strand
CCTGCGATCCGGACGTCTTCCCGTGCTGATCAGTTCGGTCGGCGTAGGCATCACGTTCCAGGTGTTGCTCGATCCGTTCAATGGGATCGTGAACAAGGTGATCAGCTCGATCACCGGTGGGGATGGTCCGGGTTGGCTCACTGACCCGAACCTCGCCCTGTACTCGGTGGTCGGCATCGACGTGTGGAAGGGCATCGGGCTGGCGACCCTGATCTACATCGCCGGGATCGCGGCGATCCCGAACGAGTACTTCGAGGCGGCTCGGGTGGACGGGGCCACGAGTTGGCAGATGTTCCGCAACATCATCCTGCCGCTGTCCTTCCCGGCGACCAGCACGG
>NZ_CANG01001060.1:0-250 GCF_000309315.1 Sedimentibacter sp. B4 | reverse complement strand
CACGAGCGCGTCGGTACGGCGCCGGAACAGGCGACGCACCCGACCGACCAGAAGGCCGCCACAGATCTGTGCTCCGGCCGAGAGGGCTGCGGCGGCCCCGGCGATCGCGTAGGCGCGCGGATCGCCCGCGAGCTGGAGCAGGTAGGGCTGGAGCGCATAGAAGACGTAGATGCCGACGCCGGCGGTGAACGGAGCGGCCAGCATCAGCCATCGGACGGGCGGGTTCCGCAGTCCCCCGTCATCGATCCGG
>NZ_CANG01001061.1:0-233 GCF_000309315.1 Sedimentibacter sp. B4 | reverse complement strand
GGTTGTCAGGCGTCCGATCAGGAGCGCTTTCGGTCGCTGCGAACGCGTCATCCGCTCTTGGGGCCTATGAGAGGCATCAATACCTGGTCGATGATGGCTTCGGGATCTGTCGGGTCACCTAGCAGCACTGAGGCGACGGTCATCAGTACTGGTGCCCTAAGAATCGTTGGCCCCGCGAGCGTCGGGTCGATACCGTGCGCCTCCAACGTGCGCGTAATTGGTCGAGGGCCTCC
>NZ_CANG01001062.1:0-203 GCF_000309315.1 Sedimentibacter sp. B4 | reverse complement strand
TAGGCCTTCGTGCGCTCGGCGTTCTTCTCCTTGTTCTCGTACACCCACCGGGCTGGTCGTACAGCCACCTCTTGACGCCGCCGTGCCAGGAGCAGGCGCCCTGGCCCGTGGCGTCCGACGACGAGCCGTCCCTGCACGTGGCGCCGACCCGGACCGGCGTGCCGCGCGTCGGCAGCAGCTTCGGTGGTGTGGGTTTCGCGCCG
>NZ_CANG01001063.1:0-374 GCF_000309315.1 Sedimentibacter sp. B4 | reverse complement strand
TACGTCCTGCGGCGACGGACCGGCGCGGTCGCGGATCACTGCAGGTTCCGGTACAGCGTGACCTGGTTGAAGAACAACCGGTTGCTGTCCAGGCGGAGCTGCTCGCGCTCGAACTCGGCCTGCTGCCGGGCCCGGTCGCGGAGCTGCTCCTCGCGAGCCTGACGGCGCTGGAGCCGAGCAACCTCGGGGCCTCCGCGTGGCCGGCCCATTCGACCAGCGCTACGCCGAAGCGGAGCGCAACGCGGTCGAGGAATCCGGCCAGGGGAGTGGTCGTGGTGGATGGGGTCTGGACGTGTCGGGTTGCGACATCGGTAAACACGGAAGTATTCCTTCGTCTGGAAATGGGGTCGCCAAAGAAAGGCGCAGGAAAGACA
>NZ_CANG01001064.1:0-236 GCF_000309315.1 Sedimentibacter sp. B4 | reverse complement strand
CTCCCGGCAGCCCCCGGCCTCCACCTCGCCTACACCGAGGCAGAGCCGCCCGAAGCGCTGGCGATGCTCGCCGAAGGCAGCATCGACCTCGCGATCACGTTCAGCTTCCCCGGAGACCCGGCGGATCCGCACGCCGACCTGGTCGGCACCACGATCGTGCCGCTGTTCGACGACCCGGTCGCGGTCGTGCTGCCGTCCAGCCACCGGCTCTCGCATGAGCACACCGTGGAACTGGA
>NZ_CANG01001065.1:0-205 GCF_000309315.1 Sedimentibacter sp. B4 | reverse complement strand
ACGGCCGCCGCCGCCGAACTCGGAGCTCGGTTCGTCCAGCTCGACGTCACCGCGACGCCTCGGTGGCTGCAGCCCTCGCCACGATCGCCGCCTCTGGCACCGGTCTGGACGTGGTCGTGAACAACGCCGGGATCGCCAGACGCGCGAACGGGGCGAGCATGAACGAGGCGCTCGACGGGCCCAGCGTCCTGGACGTCTTCAACAC
>NZ_CANG01001066.1:0-240 GCF_000309315.1 Sedimentibacter sp. B4 | reverse complement strand
ACCGGGGAGCTCGTCGACGACCCCGGCGTCCTTGCGGCACTCGACACCGGCGGTCTGGCGGGCCAGGTCGTCGGTGGTGAACGTCCGCTTCGCCTGGTTGCGCGACATCCGGCGTCCGGCCCCGTGCGAGGCCGAGTTGAGCGACTGCTCGTTGCCGAGCCCCCGCACCACGTAGCTGCCCGTGCCCATCGAGCCCGGGATCAGGCCCATGTCACCGACACCGGCCCGGATCGCGCCCTT
>NZ_CANG01001067.1:0-215 GCF_000309315.1 Sedimentibacter sp. B4 | reverse complement strand
CGGGATCAACGTGTGGTGGACCGGCTCCAAGCGGATCAACGCCTCCGACATGCCCGCGGGTTCCTCGACCTCGGCACCCAGCAGTTCCTCACGATCCCCGTCCTGACCATCCTCGCCGTCGTGATCCTCGTCGTCGTGGCGTGGTACATGGCCAACACCCGCGGTGGGCGCGAGTTCTACGCGATCGGTTCCGATCCCGATGCCGCCGAGCTGTA
>NZ_CANG01001068.1:0-240 GCF_000309315.1 Sedimentibacter sp. B4 | reverse complement strand
AGACCATGATCAGCGTGAAGAACGCGATCCCAAGGCGATCACGGTGAGGGTTTCCATTCAGTGTCCTGGTCGATCCGGCTCGTCGCCGCAGCGCGGGCCCAGGCATCCGCGGCCAGCACCGTCGCCACGCTGAGCGATCCGGTGACCGGCCGGGCGAGATGGGCGTCCACCACGTCGGCTACCACCTCAACGATGCCAGCAAAGTCCAACTTCCCGGCACAGAAGGCGTCCACGCAGACA
>NZ_CANG01001069.1:0-263 GCF_000309315.1 Sedimentibacter sp. B4 | reverse complement strand
CAGGGGTTCGCGGACTCGTCGGCGGTGCGCACGACATCGATCAGGTCGGCCTCGGTCCCGGGCTCCAGCCAGGTCTGCGCCGGCCCGCCGATCCGCAACGTGGTGTGGTCGGCGAGTCGTTCAGCCAAGGAACACCTCTGCCGTCGCGGCGCCGAGCACCTTCACCTCGTCGCAGGTGGCCTCGATGCTGACGGTCGCCACCCCGTCCTCGACCTTCTCACCGTGCCGCCGAACCGGACGACCGCACCGCCGTCGGCGGGCAC
>NZ_CANG01001070.1:0-159 GCF_000309315.1 Sedimentibacter sp. B4 | reverse complement strand
CCCCCGTCCCGGGGGAGCAGCCCGCACCGGCCCGTGGGTGGAGAGCGTGCAGATCTACTTCCCGCGCTACGGACGCACCGCCGACGAACTCTGCGTCACCGAACTCGGCGCGGTGATCTGGGCGGTACAGATGGCCACTGTGGAGTTCCACCCCTGGAA
>NZ_CANG01001071.1:0-406 GCF_000309315.1 Sedimentibacter sp. B4 | reverse complement strand
ACATCCAGAGCGGGCGGATCAGCATCGACGGCGTCGACGTGGCGTCCACCCCCCGCCGCGAACTGCGTGAGGAGATCGGGATGGTGCTGCAGGACACCTGGCTGTTCGGCGGCACGATCCGCGACAACATCGCCTACGGCAAGGACGGAGCGAGCGAGGAAGAGATCCTCGCCGCGGCGAAGGCCACCTACGTGGACCGGTTCGTGCACTCGCTGCCGGACGGCTACGACACGGTGATCAACGAGGAGGCGTCCAACCTGTCGGCGGGCGAGAAGCAGCTGATCACGATCGCGCGGGCCTTCCTTTCGGACCCGACGATCCTGATCCTGGACGAGGCCACCAGCTCGGTCGACACCCGCACCGAGCTGCTCGTGCAGCGGGCGATGGGCAAGCTGCGGGCCGCCCG
>NZ_CANG01001072.1:0-230 GCF_000309315.1 Sedimentibacter sp. B4 | reverse complement strand
ACGATGTCGAGACGCGGGTCGAGCATGTCCCGCACCACCCGACGCACAGCCACAGCTGCCCCGATCCGGACCACGATCGCGAGCACGTACAGCCGTTCCTGGCCCGCACCGTTGGCCAACTGGCTGTCCAGATAGCCCCAGACCGCGGCGAAGTACGCCGTCTCGGCGATCGTGAACACGAGCCAGTCCACCCACCGTGGCCGCGCGAGCACCAGCAGCGGCAGCAGCCA
>NZ_CANG01001073.1:0-210 GCF_000309315.1 Sedimentibacter sp. B4 | reverse complement strand
CAGTGCCTTCCTAGCCACCGCTCAGCTCACGGTCGCGGAACAGGTTCCGATGATCGCGAAGATCGCGAACAGGTAGGAGATGAAGATGATGATCGTCAGGGTGTACCAGATGATGCTGCCCAGATTGACGAAGAAGTCGGGCACTTCGAGCCTTTCGTTGGCGGATAGGGCTGCGGGCGGACTACCCGCCCGCGCAGCGGAGCATAGCGA
>NZ_CANG01001074.1:0-207 GCF_000309315.1 Sedimentibacter sp. B4 | reverse complement strand
TCGTTCAGCGAGCCCCAAGCACAGGGCGGACGGACGGGATCAGCGGGCGTCCAGGGGCCCTTCCCACGCAGGTCGACCAGCTTGCAGGGCGTCATGTCGGAGACCCGGTTGAACACCAGCGACCAGCCACGCTCGTTCAGCAGGCCGTCGTGGATCGGGAAGCCGAGCGGTGCGGCCACCTCGCGGGCGAAGTCGACGGTCTCCTTA
>NZ_CANG01001075.1:0-236 GCF_000309315.1 Sedimentibacter sp. B4 | reverse complement strand
CCCGTCATCGGGAACATCAGGCCGGCGGCGAACAGCGCGTACATCGCCTGGCGACCCTTGAACTCGTAGCGGGCGATCACGAAGCTCGCCATCAGGGCCAGGGCCACCGCCCCACCGTGGTGGCGACCGCGGAGATCACCGAGTTGCTGAACTGGCGCCAGAACAGCCCGCTGGTCAGCACGTCGGTGTAGTTCTTCAGCACCCACGGGTTGGGCCAGCCGGACGGGTCGACGGTA
>NZ_CANG01001076.1:0-339 GCF_000309315.1 Sedimentibacter sp. B4 | reverse complement strand
CCGGCTGCCGTTCGTGGCCCTGACCACCCATTACTGGTCGCACGACGGGTTTCTGGAGCCGCCGCTGCTCGGCAGCCTGGCTCCGATCGGGCACCTGCCGGCGGTGTTCATCCACGGGCGCGCGGACGTGAGCGGGCCCCTGCGCACCGCCTGGGAGGTGCACCGCCAGTGGCCCGCCAGCGAACTGGTCGTGATCGAGGACGAGGGGCACGGGGGCGTGGCCATGGTCGACGCCTGAACCGACGCGTTGACGGCGGGCCCCGTGGACCCGCCACTGATCCGGAGCGGCGCAACGCGGTCAGTTGGTCCCGCCGGCCGGGGCTTCGGCCGGGTGGTCGA
>NZ_CANG01001077.1:0-100 GCF_000309315.1 Sedimentibacter sp. B4 | reverse complement strand
TTCCTCCGGGGCGGGGCGGCCCGCCGTCTCATCGGGCAGGGCTTCATCGGGCCGTTCCCGTTCCCCGTCGTCATCCTCGTTGGCCGTATTCGCCGTGTTA
>NZ_CANG01001078.1:0-226 GCF_000309315.1 Sedimentibacter sp. B4 | reverse complement strand
GGGCGAAGTCACGCTCGCCCTCGTAGACCTGGATCATCACCGACGGCTGGCTGTCCTCGGCGGTGGTGAACACCTCGCTGCGCTTGGTCGGGATCGTGGTGTTGCGCTCGATGATCTTGGTCATCACGCCGCCCTTGGTCTCGATGCCGAGGCTCAGCGGGGTGACGTCGAGCAGCAGCACGTCCTTCACCTCGCCCTTCAGCACGCCGGCCTGCAGGGACGCACC
>NZ_CANG01001079.1:0-553 GCF_000309315.1 Sedimentibacter sp. B4 | reverse complement strand
TCGACGGTGATGATCTTGATGTCCTTGCCCGGCACCTTGCCCGCGGCCTCGATCGCCTCGATGGCGCCCAGGCCCATGTCGTCGTTCTGGGCGACACGACATCGATCTTGGGCTGGGACTTCAGCATGGCCTCCATGACCTGCTTGCCACCGGCGCGGGTGAAGTCACCGGTCTGGCTCGCGACGACCTTCATGTTCGGGTTGGCCTTGATCGCGTCGGCGAAGCCGGTGCCGCGATCGATCGCCGGCGCCGAGCCGGTCGTGCCCTCGAGCTGGACGATATTCACCGGGTCGGACTTGCCCTGGTACTGCTGGACGAGCCAGTCGCCGGCCTCCTTGCCCTCCTTGACGAAGTCGGAGCCGAGGAAGGTGATGTAGAGCGAGGTGTCCTTGGAGTCCACCGCACGGTCGGTCAGGATGACCGGGATGCCCGCGGCCTTGGCCTCACCGAGGACCGCGTCCCAGCCGGTCTGGACAACCGGGGAGAACGCGATGTAGTCGACGTTCTGCTGGATGTAGGAGCGGATCGCACTGATCTGGTTCTCCTGCTTCTG
>NZ_CANG01001080.1:0-230 GCF_000309315.1 Sedimentibacter sp. B4 | reverse complement strand
CTTCACCGCGCAGTAGTAGCCGTTCGGGTACTTCGCATGGAGCGGCGAGTCGCGGGGAGGGTGCGTGCTGCAAGTTACGCGGCAGGCTGAACAGCACCGTGCGGCCGGTCTGGACGTCGATGCTGGCCACGGTCATCGAGTCAGGACGCATGCCGGTACGGTCCGCGCCCGCGTCACCGCCGAGCAGCATCACGTTGATCCGGCCGTTCTGCGCCTGGCCGTTTCCGCCG
>NZ_CANG01001081.1:0-370 GCF_000309315.1 Sedimentibacter sp. B4 | reverse complement strand
GCCTCCTCGTCGGTCGCCGCCGCCGCATCGTCCGCAGCGGTCACCATGGCGTTGGAGTAGCGGGAGTAGTTCTGGCCGCGGACGGGCGCGTCCCCGACCTTCGCGGTGGATTTGCCGGAGAAGTACTGGTCGTAGTTGCTGAACGGGTCGGCCACCACCGACTGGGTGAGGCCGTACATGGCCAGCTGGAAGTCGCCGTTGGTGACCGGGGTCCAGTACTCGGCCTCGGAGACCGTGCGGGCGGTGACCTTGATGCCCGCCTTACCGGCCTGCTCAGCGATCAGCTTGGCGGCGTCGTTGTAGTCGGTCCAGCCGTCCGGGGAGAACAGGTCGAGGCTGATCTCCTTTCCGTTCTTGGCGTAGAACCCCT
>NZ_CANG01001082.1:0-219 GCF_000309315.1 Sedimentibacter sp. B4 | reverse complement strand
GATCACCCAACACCCGTGGCCGTCGCTGTAGGCGAGCCGGTCGAGCATCAGGTTGAGCCCGGCGCTGGCGCCGATGTCGAGGTGGGCCGGGGTCCCCGAGGCACTCCCCCAGGGCCGCGACCAGCACCGACGCGCGGCCGACCTCGTTGGTCTGGGGTAGCCGGGTCGCCACCAGCTCGCGAACCTCTGCGGAGTGGTCGGCACAGAAGGCGAGGAACA
>NZ_CANG01001083.1:0-198 GCF_000309315.1 Sedimentibacter sp. B4 | reverse complement strand
GCAGGCGCTGACCCGGCGCCGACGACTACCTCGTCAAACCGTTCGGCAGCGAGCAACTGGCCGCCCGGATCCGCGCGGTGCTGCGGCGATCCGGACCCGGTGCCGCAACGGACGCCACCGTGCGGATCGGCGAGCTGGAGATCGACCCGGCCGCGCGCCGCGTCCTCGTCGACGGGGAGCCCGTGGAGCTCTCCCGCA
>NZ_CANG01001084.1:0-199 GCF_000309315.1 Sedimentibacter sp. B4 | reverse complement strand
ACCCCGCGCGGGGGTGGGCCTCCAGACGCTCGCCAGCGCGCGGCGCTTGATCTGCAGGAACTCCTCCTCGGTGATAGCGCCGGCGTCCCGCAACTGCATGGCCCGGGCGATCTCCTCTGCCGGGCTCTGGCCCGCGACCGAGCGGATGTAGTCGTCCGCGGCGGCCTTGGCCTGGCGCTGCTCACCGACGGCACGTTCA
>NZ_CANG01001085.1:0-302 GCF_000309315.1 Sedimentibacter sp. B4 | reverse complement strand
TCGCCAGTTCGGCCGCAGCGCTCAGCCGGGTATGGCTGTTGCAGGAGAACCCGACGGTGAGGGCGCCCCGCTCGCGCGCCCGGGTGACGGCGCCGATCACGTACGGCGTGCGTCCGCTCGACGCGATGCCGACGACGGTGTCGAGGGGACCGATGCCGGCCGCTGCCACCGCACTCGCGCCCGCCTGCGCGTCGTCCTCTGCGCCCTCGGTGGGCGTGACGATCGCATTCGGGCCACCGGCCATGATCGCGAAGACCTGTTCCGGTGGGGAGTGAACGTCGGCGGGCACTCGGACGCGTCCA
>NZ_CANG01001086.1:0-362 GCF_000309315.1 Sedimentibacter sp. B4 | reverse complement strand
CAGCGACTGAGCGTTCCCGAAGATGTGGCCGCCTCGGCTATGACGACGTCTACTTCGCCGCCGAACTCATCGTGCCGCTCAGTTCGATCCGGCAGCCGAACCGCAAGATGGGGTGGGCGGCCGCCGAGATCCTCATGAACCCCCCGGCGCGCACTCCCCACGTGGTGTTCCAGCCGGAGCTGATCGTTCGGGAGTCCACCCAGAGGTAGCCGCCGAACTGGACCGCGCGCGCTTCGGTCGACCGGCTCAACCGAGGGGCCGGAACACCACCAGAAGTGCCACGAGTCCGATCAGGAACGGCGTCGCATTCCGTAGTCGGCGGGGCCAGCGGAGGCGCGGCCACAGGAGCGCGAACCAGACTC
>NZ_CANG01001087.1:0-367 GCF_000309315.1 Sedimentibacter sp. B4 | reverse complement strand
AGGCCGACGAAGTTCGCCACGGTCTTCGGAGCGTGGTCCGCGAACAGGTCGATCACGATGTCGCCGTGGTTCGTGTGCAGGGTTGCCTTGGACATCCAAGTCCTTTCTGGTTACGTGCAGGACTCTGCGCAGGCTATAGCGTCTTCGCGCAGGGACAAGTCTGGTGAGCGTCAGCCCATACTGGCAGATCCCTGTGTTTCGCGGCTTCGCTACGGGTACGGTGGAGCTATCCGAGCATCGGACAATAGTGAGTCCCCCGAGTACCTCGCCCCCTACTGTCGAGCAGGCCCTGCGCGAGGGCGGGCAACTCGCCGATGAGGCCTACTCGCGGGTTCGGCCAGTGAATCAAGGACGCACGTATCCGGGA
>NZ_CANG01001088.1:0-240 GCF_000309315.1 Sedimentibacter sp. B4 | reverse complement strand
TGGATCGACGCGGCGGCGTCCGCAGCCACCTACGCCAAGGAGTTGGGCGACACCGGTTCGACCTGTGCCTGCTGGGCCTGGGACCGGACGGCCACGTCGCCTCGATCTTCCCGAACCATCCCTCCAGCGAGCCCACGACCCAGCCGGTGATCGGGGTGAGCGATGCCCCCAAGCCCCGCCGGAACGGATCAGCCTGACCATCCCGACCCTGAACGAGTCGAGCCAGGTGTGGTTCCTGGA
>NZ_CANG01001089.1:0-511 GCF_000309315.1 Sedimentibacter sp. B4 | reverse complement strand
CGGCGACTGCGCGGCGACGGTGCCGGCGAGCGTCTCGCGCGTGGCCCGCAGCACCTCGGGTGGGTTCAGGCGGCTCATCGCGCACCACCCAGGGCGGTGACGGCGTCGAGCAGCGGGGCGGCCAACGGCCAGGCGGCGAAGCCGATCACCGCGGTGACACCCAGCGCGATCCCGATCGGGATCTGGCGGAACCGCGCCGGCAGGTCCGGTGGCGCGGGAGAGGTGCGCGCGGCGTCCGGGTCTGGATCCGCGCCGACGGTCATCGCCAGCACGTTGCGGGCGATACCTGCGAAGACCACCAGCAGGAGGGCGCAGGCCAGGAGCATCTGCCAGCCGAGGCCCCGCTGGAAGCCGGCGACGATGATGGCGACCTCGGTGAAGAAGGTCACGAACGGCGGGAAGCCGAGCAGTGCCGCAGCTCCGAGCAGGAACGGGCCGCCGAGGTCGGGACGGCGCCGCAGCAGGTTGCGCACGTCGGCGATGTCGTGGCTGCCGGTGTACCCGAGGATGA
>NZ_CANG01001090.1:0-330 GCF_000309315.1 Sedimentibacter sp. B4 | reverse complement strand
TTCGGCCCCACCCCCGGGGACGCCGGGCAGGTTGTCGCTGCTCTCGCCGACCAGCGCGGCCAGCTCCGGGTAGCGGGACGGTTCCACCAGGTACTTCTCGAGCACCGTCGGCGGGTCGAGCCGGGCGAGGTCGGAGACCCCCTTGCGCGGGTAGAGCACCGTCACCTTGTCGTTCACCAACTGCAGGGTGTCGCGATCGCCGGTGCAGATCAGCACGTCGAGCCCCGGGAGGCACCCTGCCGGGCAGCGTGGCGATGATGTCGTCGGCCTCGAAGCCGTCGCGCTCGATGTGGACGATGTTCAGCGCGTCGAGCACCTCCTTGATCAGCG
>NZ_CANG01001091.1:0-492 GCF_000309315.1 Sedimentibacter sp. B4 | reverse complement strand
CTGTCCCGCAAGCATGCGCTGCATCTGACCTACTGGACCGACGGCGACACCCGCCGTCGCGGCGAGGTGCTGGCGCGGATCAAGCGGGCCTACCGTGACTCCGGGCTGGTGGTCGACACAGGGGGCGGCTCCCCGACACCTGCCGATGGTGCTCGAGTTCGCCGCGGCAATCCCCGCGGCCGGCCGTGAGCTGCTCGAGCAGTTCCGGGCGAGCCTACGGCGCGGCCCGGGGGTCCTGGAGGCGGTCTGCAGCCTGCTGCCCGGGGAGTCCCCCCGGACGCGTGCCGAGGTCCAGGCCCGGTTCGGCCAGGCCCCGCCGGTCGAACTCGTCGGCCTCGACCCTCTCGACCGGAACCGGCCCCACCTCGCCGAGGAGCACGCATGAACACGCTCGACCTGCTCGCGTGGGGCGTCCTGCCCTACCTCGTCGCGCTCACCCTGATCGCCGGCCTGATCTGGCGCTACCGCTACGACCAGTTCGGCTGGACGACC
>NZ_CANG01001092.1:0-217 GCF_000309315.1 Sedimentibacter sp. B4 | reverse complement strand
CCCCGCCCTGCATGATGGGCTGATCCAGTACCTCACCCCGCTGATCCAGTTCTCGATCGGGGTGTGGGTGAACCACAGGCCATGCCCACGTCCCGCTGGATCGGGTTCGGCCTGGTCTGGGTGGCCCTGATCGTGCTGACCGTGGACAGCCTGCGCAACGCCCGGCGTCCGGCCGAGCTGGTGGGCGACCCCGAGGTGATGAACTAGTCCTGGCCTA
>NZ_CANG01001093.1:0-236 GCF_000309315.1 Sedimentibacter sp. B4 | reverse complement strand
ACTCGCACCGCTCGCGCCACGCGAGACCGAGGTCGCCCGCCTGATCGGGGAGGGTTTCAGTAACCGCCAGATCGGCACCCGGCTGTTCATCTCCGAACGAACCGTCGAGAACCACGTTCGCAACGTCATGGACAAGCTCGGTTTCACCTCGCGGACGCAGATCGCCGCCTGGGTCGCCTCGCCGGCCTCACCACGACGGGCGGTGACGCCTGATCCCGGTTGCCGGGCCATCCGGG
>NZ_CANG01001094.1:0-220 GCF_000309315.1 Sedimentibacter sp. B4 | reverse complement strand
CGGGCCCGAGCGAGAACTGCACCGTCACCCTGTGCCACACCGGCACCCGTGACCTGGCCGCCCACACCCGATCGGCGGACATCGTCGTGGCCGCAGCCGGGGTGCCGCACCTGATCACCGCGGACCTGATCGCCGACGGCGCGATCGTGCTCGACGTCGGCGTCAGCCGGGTGGACGGCACGCTGACCGGCGACGTGGCCCCGGACGTGGTCGAGGTGGA
>NZ_CANG01001095.1:0-269 GCF_000309315.1 Sedimentibacter sp. B4 | reverse complement strand
GGAGTTCCAGCGGGTGGAGGTCGTCGTCCACTCCTGAGCGGTGCCGCGGCCCCAACCCGGGGAGTCCGAAGCTGCGCGCGGGAGCCGCCCGGCTGGCCGGACGGGGCAGATGCCGCCTCCAAACGGGCGAGTAAGGCGCTCACCGGGCGCGATTCTGGATAGTCTCGCCGATGCGAATCCTTCGCGCGCTGGCCTACGACCTCGTCATGGTCCTGCTGTTCGCCGCCGTCGGGCGGCTGAGCCACGGTGAAGACCTGACGATGCTCGGA
>NZ_CANG01001096.1:0-380 GCF_000309315.1 Sedimentibacter sp. B4 | reverse complement strand
GGAGAACTCACCGCGTTCTCGCCCAGCCGACGCCGTGCGCAGCATGGGCGACGCCGACATCCGCAAGGCTGCCGAGACCACCAACCGGCTGCTGCAGACCCCGGTGCGGGCGATCGAGACCGGCGGCCTCGCCGAGACCTCGAAGGTCGGCAAGACCCTGCTCGAGCTGCGCCGCACGGTGGAAGACCTCGACCCCGCCGGCGCGCGCGGCAGCAAGGGCTCTTCGCCAAGCTGGGCATCGGGAACAACGTGACCGACTACTTCCGCAAGTACCAGAGCTCGCAGCAGCACCTCAACGGCATCCTGCACGCGCTGCGTTCCGGCCAGGACGAGCTGACCAAGGACAACGTCGCCCTGAACATGGAGAAGCAGAACCTGTG
>NZ_CANG01001097.1:0-328 GCF_000309315.1 Sedimentibacter sp. B4 | reverse complement strand
CCGACAAAGGGCTCCAGTGACTGCGCGCTCAGTGGTGCGCGCAGTTCGGTGAGCGCGCCTTCGATCAGCCCGAGGTGGAGGGCGCAGATCACGTCGGGGTGCCGCTCGGCCACCTCACGAAACGGGCAGTGATGCAGCCGGATCTCGATGCCGTCGGGTTGGGCGCGCACTTCTGGTTGGAAGCCGATCGAGTCGAGCACCCGCTTGAGCCGGGTCGTGGCGTCGCCGCGTCGATCCTCTGCGACGCGCCGGTCGGTCGACCAGGTGGCGACCCCAAGCCCGGCCGGTCTCGACTGCAGCGGGCCCAGCATTGTCGAGAGATGCGACA
>NZ_CANG01001098.1:0-207 GCF_000309315.1 Sedimentibacter sp. B4 | reverse complement strand
TGCAGCGGGGGCGGCTGTCGGTGCACGCGCGGCGACCGCGCTGCTGGAGGTGCTCGCCGGCGTCCTGCGGTTGGGCGAAACCGGGTCGAACTGGCGATTCCGGAGGATCTGCCGCTGATCCACGCCGACGCGGGCCTGCTCGAGCGGGTGCTGGCGAATCTGGTCGCGAACGCGGACCGGCACCTGCCGGCGGGCGCGAAGGTGCGG
>NZ_CANG01001099.1:0-220 GCF_000309315.1 Sedimentibacter sp. B4 | reverse complement strand
GCGGCTCGCGATCATTTCCCGACGCTGGGAAGACGTCGGTCGACTACGGCGTGATGGAGCCGGTCTCGCTGGGCAAGGGGAGCGCGCACGTGGCCGCGGTGGCGCTGCCCGTGCAGTGGCGGGACGTCGGCGGCTACGCCAGTCTCGCCGAGATCCTCGGCACCGACGCCGCCGGCAACGCCGTGTCCGGACTGAACGTCGTCGCTCTGGACGCGGGCAA
>NZ_CANG01001100.1:0-268 GCF_000309315.1 Sedimentibacter sp. B4 | reverse complement strand
TGGCCGGATGGGACTCCCCCCGTTCGAACTGATCGGCTACCTCGCCTCCGCACTGGTCGTGGCGTCACTGGCGATGACCTCGGTGGTACGGCTGCGGATCGTCTCGCTGGTGGGATCGGTCGTGTTCGTCGGCTACGGCCTGCTGCTGCCCTCCGTCCCGATCGTGATCACGAACGCCGCCGTGGCCGGGCTGAACGTCTGGTTCCTCCGCAAGGAGTTCGCGCCGAACCGGGACCTCGGCGCAGTGCCGATCGAACCGGACGCCCCG
>NZ_CANG01001101.1:0-200 GCF_000309315.1 Sedimentibacter sp. B4 | reverse complement strand
CGCCGGGCGGTTCCAGCTCCACCTGATGCTCTCCGACGCCGGCACCGCCGACCTGACCGAGACCCGGATCGCCCTGGAGCGCTCCTCCGCGGCCCTCGCCGCCCAGCGCGCCAACCCACGCTCCGTCCGCAAGCTGCGCGGGCTGATGACCGCGATGGAGGACGTCGAGGCGGTGGACGAGTTCAACGACCTCGATACGA
>NZ_CANG01001102.1:0-204 GCF_000309315.1 Sedimentibacter sp. B4 | reverse complement strand
CAGGCGGCCGCCGAGGTGCTCAAGGGCGCCGACATGGTCTTCGTCACCGCAGGCGAGGGCGGCGGCACCGGCACGGGTGGCGCACCCGTGGTGGCGCGGATCGCACGTTCGCTCGGTGCACTGACCATCGGTGTGGTGACCCGCCCGTTCAGTTTCGAGGGACGCCGCCGCTCGACCCAGGCCGAGGACGGCATCGGCACCTCA
>NZ_CANG01001103.1:0-234 GCF_000309315.1 Sedimentibacter sp. B4 | reverse complement strand
GGCAGGTCCGCGCCGGGCAGTTCGAAGGTCTCCGCAGCCTCGACCTCGTCCTCGTCAACCTTGCCGGAGTTCTTGTCGTTCCTCCGGGTCTTGAGTTCCTCGATCGAGTCTTCGTTCTCTTCGTCCGTCTTGCGAGGGGCGTCGTAATCGGTCGCCATGTCTTTCGGTCCATCTCCATTCCGCGGTGCCCGCGTTGGCGGCTGTTGGGGGGCATCTGGTGCGAGGAATGTATAA
>NZ_CANG01001104.1:0-229 GCF_000309315.1 Sedimentibacter sp. B4 | reverse complement strand
TGCGGTCCGGTCGCACCCCACGCGCGGGGGCCGGCCAGATTGTCGGCGCGCCCTTGACCACACCCGGGTGAGCGCGCTCGAGCGTGCGGTACCCTCAGTCAGCGGGGAAAGCCGGCTTGGCGGACGGACTGGTTCGGCCGTCCCTGTACCAGCACCGCTGAGCTTCTTCCGGGGGAGCCTTGCCGCCTCGTCTGCCGACGACCGCCCCAGTACTGTCCGGGTTCTCCTA
>NZ_CANG01001105.1:0-137 GCF_000309315.1 Sedimentibacter sp. B4 | reverse complement strand
CCGGGGCCCGGGGGGGGGTGGTCGGCAACGACCAAATGGCGCTGGGACTGATCCATGCGCTCACCGAGGCGGACCGGTCGGTGCCGGGCGAGGTCAGCGTGATCGGCTTCGACGACATCCCCGAAGCCGCGCACTTA
>NZ_CANG01001106.1:0-247 GCF_000309315.1 Sedimentibacter sp. B4 | reverse complement strand
CTGCGGCAGCGCCTGGCGTGGCGCGGGATCGACGCCACCCTCACCGTGGTCGACCCGGGCGAGACGTGCCGTCCACCGGATCGGTGTACCTGCTCGGCGGCGGGGAGGATGCGGCGCAGATCTCGGCGGTGAAGGCGCTGAAGGCAGACGGCCACCTGTTCCGGGCGATCGACGCCGGCGCGGTGCTGTTCGCCGTGTGCGCGGGCTACCAGATCGTCGGCGAGACGTTCACCGTTGGCGAGAACGA
>NZ_CANG01001107.1:0-646 GCF_000309315.1 Sedimentibacter sp. B4 | reverse complement strand
ACACCCGGATCGCGCACCTCACCGGCCCCGGCCAGATCGGCCCCTCCGCCTCGACGGCTTCCGCTCAGCGGTCGCCGCAGCGGGGCTCGATCCCGACACCTATGTGGAGACCGGCGGCATGAGCGAGGAGAGTGGCTACGCGGCGGCTCGGCGGCTGCTCACCCGGCCCGATCGACCTACCGCCATCCTCGCCTTCAACGATGTTGCCGCGATCGGCGCGCTCTCCGCCGCCGACGACCTCGGCTCCTCGTCCCCGGGGACGTCTCTCTGGTCGGCTACGACAACACCCACCTCGCCCGGATCCGGCACATCTCACTCACCTCGGTGGACAACGGCAACTTCCCTGTTGGTGCCCAAGCAGGCCGGTACCTCATCGAACGACTGGCCGATCCGGGTCTGCCGGGGCGCCTCCACCTCGTCCCCACCACACTGGAGGTCCGTGCCTCGACAGCCTCCCCCGCCCCGCACCTGAGGGCGGTCAGAAGAACACGAGGTGAGCGCGGCGATCGCCACGAAGACGTGACCAGCCGCTCGAAGGTCTTCTGCTGGATGCGCGTGATCAGCACCCGCCCGATCCAGGTGCCCACCAGCACCAGCGGCGCCAGCACCGCGGCCACCAGCGCGGTATCGGCACGCACGATGCCCA
>NZ_CANG01001108.1:0-227 GCF_000309315.1 Sedimentibacter sp. B4 | reverse complement strand
CTACTTCACGATCACGCAGACCCCCGCGACCGAGGACGACCTGCGTCCGCTGCTCGACCGCGGCACCGTCAAGGTCGCGCTGGTCATCCCGGAGGGCACCCAGGACCGGCTCAACCGCGGCGAGACCGCGCCGATCGGGATCATCGTCGACGGCTCGGACTCGCAGATCTCCGCCGTCGGTAGCGGGTACGGTCCCAGATCATCGCGCAGTTCAACGCCGACCGGAT
>NZ_CANG01001109.1:0-236 GCF_000309315.1 Sedimentibacter sp. B4 | reverse complement strand
GCAAGGCGCTGTCGCCGGCGGTCAAACCCCTACACCGCGGTCCAGGCGATCGACCACATGGCGGTCATCTTCGCCGCGATGGCACAGCACCACCTGGGGCCGCGCGTGGTCTGGGCACGGGAGAAGGTGGTCGTCATTGTCCCCAGCCGTCGTTTCGGCGAGTATCTGGGCACGATGTGCGGCCTCGTTCGCCGCTACGGCGCCGGTGAGCCGACGGTCGACCTGGCCATGCTGGA
>NZ_CANG01001110.1:0-217 GCF_000309315.1 Sedimentibacter sp. B4 | reverse complement strand
ACAGAGCGACGCCGACGCTGCCCGGGGGGTAGGCCACTGTCCAGGTCGATAGAGCGCCGCTCGACTGCGAGCCAGCCTTCGGCATCGATTCGGGCCTGGAAGGTTTCGGCCGCCCGGTGCAGTTGCAGGTCAGGCCCGACATAGGCTGCGCTGAACCTGCCGGATCGTTCCCGGCGTACCCGTCCGAACCCTCTTCTCCGTTGGACCACGACCACCA
>NZ_CANG01001111.1:0-199 GCF_000309315.1 Sedimentibacter sp. B4 | reverse complement strand
CGTGTTCGTCTCGTTCACGGTCAGCCAGTTCGGCATGACCCGGCACTGGACGCGGCACCTCAAGACGGAGAAGGACCCGAAACGCCGCGCGCACATGCAGCGCTCCCGGGTGTCAACACGATCGGCCTCACCGGCACCGGCGTCGTGCTGGTCATCGTGCTGGCGTCCAAGTTCATCTACGGCGCGTACCTTGCCGTGC
>NZ_CANG01001112.1:0-239 GCF_000309315.1 Sedimentibacter sp. B4 | reverse complement strand
GGCGCATACTTGATCCATGAACGCAATGGCCAGCGTGATTCAACCCCTCCGGCCGCTGGCCAGCGTCCAGGAACCGGTGATTGCGGCGCTGCTCCTCTCCCCTCCGCGAGCAGCGCCCTCACCGGGTCGGCACGGTCGATCACGGCACCTGTACACCGAATCCCCAGCGACTACCCCCCGCTCGCCCCCATCCCGGCCGCCACCGGGAACAGCGGATTCGGCCACGGGTCCAGCCGAAC
>NZ_CANG01001113.1:0-209 GCF_000309315.1 Sedimentibacter sp. B4 | reverse complement strand
CGGGCCACTGCCCGCACCGGGCCATCGTCGGGGGTAGTCCATCCGTGTCGGTCCGACCACACCCAGGTTGGCCCAGATGTCGTCGTCGGTGCCGTACCCGCTGGCGACCACCGAAGTGGAGCGCAACGGCGCGTACGGGTTCTCGTGGCCGATCCGGACGGTGACGTCGCCGGTGCCGGCCACCTCTCCCAACAACCGGAGCAGCACGA
>NZ_CANG01001114.1:0-210 GCF_000309315.1 Sedimentibacter sp. B4 | reverse complement strand
AACAGGTTGCTCATCGCTTGGGGTCCAGCTTCTTCTCGAGCAGGCCGACCAGGTAGGTCAGCGGCAGGGTGACGACCAGGTAGGCGACGGCGACCATCACGATCGGCGTCGCATTGAAGGCCTCGCTCATCGCGTCCTGGCCGAAGGTCGTCAACTCCTTCTGGGTGACCGTGAAGCCCGCAACGTAGAGAAGGGATGTGTCCTTCGCAG
>NZ_CANG01001115.1:0-345 GCF_000309315.1 Sedimentibacter sp. B4 | reverse complement strand
GGCGGCGGTAGGCCGCTCGCGACGGCGTAGGCGACGACGAGGATGCCTGCGCACCAGGCGAGGGCGATCCACAGTCGGCCCGACAGGTTGTCCCGCCAGCAGGGCCCGGAGCGCATTGACGATCGAGGTCACCGGCTGGTGCTCGGCGAACCAGCGCACCGGCCCCGGCATCGTCGCGGTCGGCACGAATGCCGAGCTGATGAACGGCAGGAAGATCAGCGGGTAGGCGAAAGCGCTCGCCCCGTCCGCGGACTTCGCGGTGATGCCGGGGATCACGGCGATCCAGGTCAGCGCCAGGGTGAACAGGACGAGGATGCCGGCGACCGCGAGCCAGGCGGGAAGCCA
>NZ_CANG01001116.1:0-482 GCF_000309315.1 Sedimentibacter sp. B4 | reverse complement strand
TGCCGACCCGCCCTCGGGGTGCAAGTTCCGCACCCGTTGCTTCCGTTACGCCGCCCTCGGCGAGGCCGACCAGGCCCGCTGCCGCGAGGTGTCGCCGGAGCTCACCCAGAAGTCCAGCGACCATCGGTTCGCCTGCCACTTCCCGGTTCCGGTGCCCGGCGAGACGGAGGCCTCCGCCTCGGTCTGAGCCCGCACCTGCCTGCCGACCGGGGATTCCGGTCGGCAGGTCGAGTGTGCCGGGCAGGGGAGCGGGCCCAAATGGGGTCGAAATCCGCGACTGGAACAGATCGTTAACAGGTCGTTACGCCGTGTGGCGCGCTCGCGAGTCCCTCAACGAGTATCGTCGGCTGGTATCTGAATGGCAGCTGTGCGGCGCCGTAGCGTCGTGCCTGCCGTCAATCACACGGAGGTAATGTGAAGGCTTCAAGAATCCTGATGCCGCTGATCGCTACTGGTCTCGCCGTGACCAGGCGGCCTGTGGT
>NZ_CANG01001117.1:0-221 GCF_000309315.1 Sedimentibacter sp. B4 | reverse complement strand
CCACATCCCGCCAGATGCCCTCGCGGCAGTCGTGGTCGAAGGCCACCGGCTCCTCGCCCTTGACGGTGAGGTCCTCGTTCAGCAGGTCGAGCATCTCCAGGAAGGACATGTCCGGGGAGACGTCCTGCACCTGGTAGGTGACCATGCGCCCCTCGGAGTGGGCGTTTGCTTGGCGCCAGACGCGCAGGGTGACGTTCACTTGTAACTCCGTTGCTTCAGCA
>NZ_CANG01001118.1:0-215 GCF_000309315.1 Sedimentibacter sp. B4 | reverse complement strand
ATCAGGGTGTTCTTCAGGCTCCGATCACCCGGGCTCCTGGAAGAAGAGCACGAAGTTGTCGAAGCCGATGAAGGTCGCCTTGAACAACGTCCACCGGGTGAAGGCGAAGTAGAAGCTGAACACCGTCGGGACGATGAACAGCGCGAGGTAGACGATGCCGCCGGGGATGTGGAACCACAGCGGGTAGGTCGCATCGACGTGCCGTGCGGAGGGCC
>NZ_CANG01001119.1:0-230 GCF_000309315.1 Sedimentibacter sp. B4 | reverse complement strand
CCATCCCGACCAGCTGGTTCTCGTTCGTGCTGCGCAGCATCAGCCGCCACCACCCCAGCACGACCGCGTCGTAGCCCTGGTTGATCTGCCGCACCCGGCCCGCGCCGACCTGGTGCCGGAGGTTGGCTGCCCCCGTCACGAGGAACCGCTCGCGGTCGTCGTACCCGTCGAGCAGCAGCCGGACCAACTCGAACAGGATGGCGTCGCCGTAGTTGCTGCGTGGCTTGAGA
>NZ_CANG01001120.1:0-205 GCF_000309315.1 Sedimentibacter sp. B4 | reverse complement strand
GGTGAGCACGCCGATCCCGACTGGGTGTAGTCGATCGACGGGTTCAGGCCGAGCTTCTTGTAGATGATCGGACGAGGCTTGGCGATGATGTGGGCCAGGGTGATCTGCCGACCGGGCACGGTCTCCTGGATGATCCGCATCAGTTCCTCGGCCACCGTCGTCCCTCCCTCTGGGATCCGCGGCCTCCGCTGTTGGGTCCGCCTGA
>NZ_CANG01001121.1:0-234 GCF_000309315.1 Sedimentibacter sp. B4 | reverse complement strand
ATTCGTATCCGGGGAGTCCTACTGATGATGCGTTCGGCGCGGCTGTCCCGGTCGCCGCCGTGCGCTGGACTTCGCCTTGCGGCTCGCAGGCGGCCGACACGATTCCGTCGGAGGTCGGTGGATCCCGGAGATGGCGGCGGGGCGCCACTCTGGCCAGTGGCGCCCCGCGGAGGGGTGGGTAGTCGGATCAGGATCGACAGCCAGGCCAGAACGGCAGGACAGTGCACCAGTCCT
>NZ_CANG01001122.1:0-238 GCF_000309315.1 Sedimentibacter sp. B4 | reverse complement strand
GAGGATGTCGCATGACCCTCACACCCCCAACCCCACCCGGCTCCGAAGGCTCGCCGCAGCGCTGGCCGGAGCAGTTCTTGTTGCCGGTTCGTTGACCACCATGACGGCGCAGGCGCCCCGGCGGGCGGCCACGCCGAGCCCGTCGTCGCAACCCCTTCGGTTCGAACGTGACGATCATCTCGCCCAACATGTCGGTGACCGCGATCACGGACGCGCTCAAGGAGATCTCCGACAAGCA
>NZ_CANG01001123.1:0-226 GCF_000309315.1 Sedimentibacter sp. B4 | reverse complement strand
CCTGGTGTACGGATCTTCCCGCCGGGTGCCGCCGGGGCGATCGCCTCCACCAGCACCTGCGTCCGCTCGCCCACCCGCTCGGACGCGCGGTCCGCGGACACCTCGTCGACCAGCGTGGCCAGCCGGTCCACCCGCTCGTCGATCGCGGAAGGACGACCTTGCCGTCCAGGCTCGCGCCCTCGGTGCCCTCCTCGTCGGAGTAGCCGAACACGCCCACCGCGTCGAG
>NZ_CANG01001124.1:0-226 GCF_000309315.1 Sedimentibacter sp. B4 | reverse complement strand
ACCACGCAGCCTCGACGAACAGCGCGCCGCTTGGCACACCCAAGCCATCGAAGTGTCGGCGGCACGTGGCAGATCAAGGCGATGGTCCATAAGGCACTGACCCCGTGAGTGGTCAGCCCGAGGAGCTGGATCAGGAGTGGTTCGATGCCACGGTCACCTCGATGCTGGCCAGGATGGAGACCACCCGCTCCACCTGGCAGGACTGGCACCTGCGCGCAGAAGCCCA
>NZ_CANG01001125.1:0-239 GCF_000309315.1 Sedimentibacter sp. B4 | reverse complement strand
TGGCTACTTCCTCGTGGGGGCCGAACTGGCACCAGGGAAGTACAGCGCCACGGTTGACAAAGAGTCGATGATGAAGCTCGGCACCGTTGTCCAGTACAGCGACAAGGGCAAGGTGATGGACGTTCGGAACGCCAACAGCGGCAAGGTCGTGTTCACTGTGCGGAACTCGAAGGGTTCGGTCGTGTCCTTCTCCGGCTTAGTAAGGTCACCAAGGTCGGTTGACCGTTGCGTCTAGCAGT
>NZ_CANG01001126.1:0-262 GCF_000309315.1 Sedimentibacter sp. B4 | reverse complement strand
GGGCGGCTTCGACGTCTACCGGGCGAGCAAGTCCGCCCTGAACCAGCTGGTCCGCAGCTACGCGGCGCGCCACGGCGACGATCCGCGGACGCTGCTGCTGCTCGCCCCGGGTGGATCCCGGACCGGCCTCGGCCCCACCGCACCGCTGTCGATCGAGGAGACCATCCCGCAACTGGTCACCACTGTCGACAACCAGCGCGGCCGCGGCGGCCTGCGGTACCTCGACCGCTTCGGGGGCGTGGTTCCCTGGTGAGACCGGACA
>NZ_CANG01001127.1:0-268 GCF_000309315.1 Sedimentibacter sp. B4 | reverse complement strand
GATCTCGACAGCCCGGACGCAGACGCGGTGCTCGCCGCCCTCTCCCTGCCGCACAGCGCGGCGGCACCGGCGCCAGCTCCACCCTCGCCGCGCTCGCCGACAACACCAGGACCGCCTGCGCGCGCTACGGGAGATCGAGACCGAGCGCGCCAAACCCCGCTTCGTGGTGCCGGGCCGCTGCGGTTCGTTCTTCGCCCCTTACGGCACCGACCTCGGCCAGATCCTGCTCGCCGCGCTGGTCGCTGCGTACCTGGGCTCCCTGCTGTTA
>NZ_CANG01001128.1:0-209 GCF_000309315.1 Sedimentibacter sp. B4 | reverse complement strand
CTCGGGGAAACCAGCGCTCGGCGGCGGCGGGTAGCACCCGCAGGAGGCGGGGTGTACCCGGCGGAGTCGCAGCCGGCGGCTCGTAACCACCCGCAGGAGGCGGGGTGTAGGCCGGTGGAGTCGCAGCCGGCGGCTCGTAGCCACCCGCAGGAGGCGGGGTGTAGGCCGGCGGAGTCGCAGCCGGCGGCTCGTAACCACCCGCAGGAGGC
>NZ_CANG01001129.1:0-228 GCF_000309315.1 Sedimentibacter sp. B4 | reverse complement strand
ACAGGTCGGGAGCCAGCTGGGCGTGCCGCAGCCGGGTGACCAGCCAGGTGGAGCCGGTGATCCCGATCGCCTTGCCGGCGACCAGGCCCAGGATCACGCCCAGGCCGATCGAGCTGGTCACGGCGTCCACGAAGCCCTGCAGCCCGCCGATCACGACGCCGGCGGAGAAGAAGGCGAACACGGGCACGGCGACGCCGGCGGAGAACGGCCGCACCCGGTGCTCGAGGA
>NZ_CANG01001130.1:0-223 GCF_000309315.1 Sedimentibacter sp. B4 | reverse complement strand
ATTGGGAAGGCACGGATGATGATGGACGGCTGGACGCTGTATCTGGTGTTGTCGGTGGTGCTTTCGGGTTGTCGTTCCTTCCGGGATGATGGGCTTGGGCGTGGCGTTCATCGCGACGCCGGTCCTGGCGATGTTCGGCCTGGACCTGAAGAACCAGATCATGCCGCTGTCGTTGTGGCTTAACGGGGTCACGGCGATCTCCAGCGCAGTGGCGTTCGCCCGA
>NZ_CANG01001131.1:0-239 GCF_000309315.1 Sedimentibacter sp. B4 | reverse complement strand
CGACGGGGCCGCCGCGCTGGACGCCTTCCACGAGTACCGACCCGATCTCGTGCTGCTCGACCTGATGCTGCCCGGACGGGACGGCGTGGACGTCTGCCGCGACATCCGGGCCGAATCCGGTGTTCCGGTCGTGATGCTGACCGCGAAGAGCGACACCATCGACGTGGTGGACGGGCTCGCGGCCGGGGCCGACGACTACGTCCGAAGCCGTTCAAGACCCAGGAGCTGATCGCCCGGAT
>NZ_CANG01001132.1:0-212 GCF_000309315.1 Sedimentibacter sp. B4 | reverse complement strand
GGCCATGCTGATCGCGTTCGTGCTCGGAAAACGGCACCCGGCAGGTGGAGGCGTTCAACTACGCCAACACCGTGCCCACCACCCTGTACCTGCTGCTGGCCGGCGGCACCCTGAACAACGTCCTGGTGCCGCAGATCGTGCGGGCGGTGACCCATGACGAGGACGGCGGACGGGCCTGTCGCCGGATCATCACCGCCTTCGTGATGGCGCTA
>NZ_CANG01001133.1:0-224 GCF_000309315.1 Sedimentibacter sp. B4 | reverse complement strand
GCCATCAGCGCGGCAGACCCGCGACTGCAAACTTGGTCTTCTTGAACATCTGCGACTTTCCTTTCGTAGTTTTCTTGGCGCCGCATCCGTTGCGGGCCAGAAGCTCTCTTCACTTGCTATTAGGTACGGCCGGTCCTGTCTCGTCGACAGTCGGGCCCCATTTCGGGTTCAGGCCGACTTCTGCCACGATGGCCAGTAACGGCTCCATCTCCTTCTTGCCGGGA
>NZ_CANG01001134.1:0-229 GCF_000309315.1 Sedimentibacter sp. B4 | reverse complement strand
CGTGCTGGCGTTCAGCCTGGTCGAGTCGGTGGTCCTGCCGCAAGTCCTGCCGATCTGGTCTCGGCCATCCTCGCCGGCACCTGCGTCGTGGTTCTCGGGCTCGGCGTCGGATCACTGTCCAGCGTGCTCAACCCCAGCGACCAGTCCCGGGTCGGGCAGCGCCGCGGCTCGTTCCTCAAGGTGTTCGGCTGGTTCATGGGGTTCTTCACGATCGCAGGGATCGGCGGCG
>NZ_CANG01001135.1:0-202 GCF_000309315.1 Sedimentibacter sp. B4 | reverse complement strand
AAGTACAGCGAGGTCCGCGCCATCGGACCGAGAAGGAGTGGGAGGGCACGCGCCCGGACCACGACTGGCACCGGAGTCCACACGAGGACTCCCCTGACAAGGAGACCAGCATGAAGCACAGCAAGGCCTATCGGGCCGCAACCGAGAACTTCGACGAGAACCAGCTGTACAGCCCCGAGGCTGCCCTGGCGACGTGAAGAAG
>NZ_CANG01001136.1:0-213 GCF_000309315.1 Sedimentibacter sp. B4 | reverse complement strand
CCTCGATGTCGTAGTCTTCTCGAGGCCTTCCAGCCCGTCCCAGAGCCGGACGCCGCGGCCGAGCACGATCGGCACCTGGACGAGGTGCATCTGGTCGATCAACCCGGCAGCGAGGAAGTCCCGCACCACGCTCGGGCCTCCGCCGATCCGGACGTCCAGGCCGCCGGCCGCCGCCCGGGCGGTCTCCAACGCATCCTGCACCGTGGCGTCCAG
>NZ_CANG01001137.1:0-215 GCF_000309315.1 Sedimentibacter sp. B4 | reverse complement strand
ATTGACGTGCTGGCAGTTCACCCGGCGACTCGATCGATCATTGCCGTCGAGGCAAAGGACTTCGAGGTCGCGAGGACACCAGCCGAGATCGCCAGCGAACTGGAGAAGCTCTTCGCGGGCAAGGGAGAGAAGAAGGCGACCATCGAGCTCCACAGCGACGCATCGACTGGCTGCGCCAGCACCACAAAGAGTCATCCAGTTCCTTGGCCTAGACA
>NZ_CANG01001138.1:0-319 GCF_000309315.1 Sedimentibacter sp. B4 | reverse complement strand
ACGCCGCGGCGTGGCTCGGGCCCATGTGAATGTGCCGCGCCGCGATCATCACGCCGTGCTCCACGTGGATCTTCCCCTTCGGGCCCTCGATGTCGATCGGCCCCGCGTTGTCCAGGTGCCCGGACTGGGTAAGAGGGGCGCGTCGATGCCGAGTGTGACGCAGTCGGTGCGGCTCAGCCTCCACCGTGGGTCTTCCGGCCCCATGGAGCCGGGCGGACACGGTTTCCACCGCAGCGAAGTCGCTGGGCTGGCGGACCCTCCGGTAGACCGTCATCTCGTCGAGGCCGAACAGCGTGGCCAGATCCTCCCTGCTCAGATA
>NZ_CANG01001139.1:0-214 GCF_000309315.1 Sedimentibacter sp. B4 | reverse complement strand
CAGTCTCATCCGACGGCACGAGGCAACGTGGAATCCGTCTATGACGACCTTCACTGCATTCGGGTCGTGAGGGTTGCGAGGCTCTGGCTCCAGCACCGCTTCACAGATCTTCACACCACCTTCAGGAAGCCCCCAGCTTCGGAAGAGGCGGGAGACGGCCTCCCTGCGGTAGCTTTCCCCGACAGCTTCGATGTCAAAGAGTGTCGTTCCGACG
>NZ_CANG01001140.1:0-169 GCF_000309315.1 Sedimentibacter sp. B4 | reverse complement strand
AGGGCGCCCACGCCCCCCTCAGCAGGACGCGCTGCTGCAGTTCGCGGGGTACGGCGAAGGAGCCAGCAGCAGCATGAACACGAAAAGGTTGTCCACGCTGAGCGACTTCTCGACGAGGTAGCCGGCGTAGAACTCCAGGCCCCGCTCGGGGCCGAAGGCCGTCCACACA
>NZ_CANG01001141.1:0-215 GCF_000309315.1 Sedimentibacter sp. B4 | reverse complement strand
GTCGATCGCGCCGCGGCGCGGGGGCGTCGGGTGGCGGGCCGGCAACGCGTAGACCCGGCTGGCCCGGACCGCGCACGGGCGTCCGTCCGGTGCGGAGCCGACCTCGAACTGCACGAAGTCGCCGGACTGCGGCCGTCCGCCGGCCGGGTCGAAGGCGGAGATGTGTACGAACGTCCGCCGTCCACCGGCCTCGACGAACCCGAACCCCCGTTCGA
>NZ_CANG01001142.1:0-492 GCF_000309315.1 Sedimentibacter sp. B4 | reverse complement strand
CTTGTAGAGCGCCTCGACGATCATCGGCACCATCAGCGACATCTCCGGGCGGAACCGTCCGAGGTTCTCGCGCACGTGCATGATGCTGTCGTTGAAGCAGAGCGTGATGCCGTCGAACAGGCAGCCGAGCACGTTCAGGTTGAACTCGTAGGCGTGGTTGATCGGCAGCACCGACAGGCACACCCGCGGGAACCGGAACAGAAGAACGCCGAATGGATCACCGTGACGATGTTCCGCTGGGAGAGCATCACCCCTTGCTCGGCCCGGTCGTCCCGGACGTGAACAGGATCGCCGCCGGCGCGTCCGGATCGATGCTGACTTCGGCGAACCGGGTGTCTCCGGCGGCCAGCAGCTGCCGTCCCCGGGCCAGCAGGGCATCGAAGCCGGGCCGGTGGGATTCGGGCGCGTAGCGGCTGATGTTCATCGTCAGGCGCACCCGAGGGCAGTGGGCGAGGATGCCTGCGATGTCCGCGTGCAACTCATCGCCGTACA
>NZ_CANG01001143.1:0-412 GCF_000309315.1 Sedimentibacter sp. B4 | reverse complement strand
CGCGGCGGAGCGGCGCGGGTCGTCCACGGTGAGCACGTTCGGTCCGCTGGGCGAGCGGCGGCTGTTCGACGAGCAGGCCAAGGCCACCCACACGATCTACGCCCCGCAGATGGCCCCGATCCACTTCCGGCTGGTCATGCCGGTGATGCGCAAGCTCGGCCTGAACGTGGAACTGCTCGAGAACGCGAGCGGCGACGACGTCGAGGTCGGCCTGAAGTACGTCAACAACGACGCCTGCTTCCCTGCGATCATGGTGGTCGGCCAGCTGGTCAACAAGATCCGCTCCGGCGAGGCCGACCCCGACCACACGAGCGTCGCGATCACCCAGACCGGCGGCATGTGCAGGGCCACGAACTACGTGGGCCTGCTGCGCAAGGCGCTGGCCGACGCCGGCTACCCGCGGTGCCGGTGC
>NZ_CANG01001144.1:0-330 GCF_000309315.1 Sedimentibacter sp. B4 | reverse complement strand
TCCGGGAACTGGAAGAAGGTCGGACCGCCGTACTCGCCGACGACCAGTGGCTGCTCGCAGCCGAAGCGTTCGAGCAGGCTGCGCACCGACGCGAGCTGGGCCGGGATCCGCCGCGGGTCGTCGTAGCAGTGGACGTCGACGAGGTCGAACGAGCTGGGCTCCGCCGCGAGGACGGTCTCGTAGAAGCGCCAGGGGTCCGCCCCGGGAGCCTCGCTGAGCACGTCATAACCCACGCCGCCGAGGACGACACGTCCTCGGAGGGCACCGAACGCACCGCCGAGCCGAAACCGGCGAGCAACTCGGCGTACTCCTCGGCGGTGCCGGCCCAGA
>NZ_CANG01001145.1:0-498 GCF_000309315.1 Sedimentibacter sp. B4 | reverse complement strand
CTTCAAGAGCGCCTACGACTGGAAGCGGCCGATCTGGGAGGAGGGCTACCCGCGCAACGACCTGCTGCTGACCGCGCCGCGTGAACCGATGCGCCGCCAGCTCGGCATCCCGGAGGACAAGATCGCCGTCCTCTACGCGCCGACCTGGCGTGAGGACCGCGCCGAGATGGTGACGTTCCTCGACCTGGAGCGACTGGTGGCGGACCTCGGGGACGACTACGTGCTGCTGCTGCGCGGTCACTCCCGGACGATGGAGGCGGGCGCGGACGTGACTTCCCGGCATCATCGACGTGACCAGCACCCCGACATCACCGACCTGTTCCTCGCCGCGGACGCGATGATCACCGACTACTCCTCGGTGATGTTCGACTTCTCGGTGACCGGCCGGCCGATGCTGTTCTTCGTCCCCGACATCGAGGAGTACCGACTCGCTGCGGGGGGTCTACTTCGACCTCGCCCCGGTCGCGCCCGGGCCGCTGCTGAGCACCCAGGACGAGG
>NZ_CANG01001146.1:0-386 GCF_000309315.1 Sedimentibacter sp. B4 | reverse complement strand
AGTGATGGGTGACAACTCTCGCCACGCCGTCAGGCACCTCCTCGACAGCTGCAAGTCATTGGGCTACGCGCGCGGCGAAGATCTGGTGCAACTCGTCTTGGCGAGCGAAGGACGACAGTTGTCCCCGCGTGACCTCAAGGCTGATTCTGTCAATCGCTTTGCCGCCACGACGGACTTACTCGAAAGCAGGTCCTGGAGTTCGTAAATGCTGAGATCGCCAAGACTAGCCCCACCCCTAGTGCTCCTAGCTACGATGAGAGTGAGCGCGTCCCCGTCCTTATCGTGACCGCCCTGCCACTGGAGGCAACCGAGGTCAAGCGGTACCTGAAGGATGTCAGGGAAGTGGTGCATCCCTCCGGGACCGTCTATGTCGTAGGAACTCTCAA
>NZ_CANG01001147.1:0-359 GCF_000309315.1 Sedimentibacter sp. B4 | reverse complement strand
AGACCGGCCGGCAGAAGGTGGAGCCGATCCACCCCGAGCTCGCCGAGCCGCTCGCCGACATCCTCGACACCACCTACGCCTGATCGTCTACCAGGAGCAGATCCAGCAGATCGCCCAGCGGGTCGCGGGCTACAGCCTCGGCCAGGCCGACCTGCTGCGGCGGGCGATGGGCAAGAAGAAGAAGGAGGTGCTGGAGGCCGAGTTCAAGCCCTTCAGCGAAGGCATGCTGGAGCGCGGCTTCTCCCATGCGGCGATCAACAAGCTGTGGGAGTCATGGTCCCGTTCGCCGCGTATGCCTTCAACAAGGCGCACTCGGCCGCCTACGGCGTGGTCTCGTACTGGACCGCCTACCTCAAGGC
>NZ_CANG01001148.1:0-224 GCF_000309315.1 Sedimentibacter sp. B4 | reverse complement strand
CGTGTTCACCGACGACGACCTGGACCTCTACCTGCCCGAGATCCCGGACACCGTGAAGGGGTCGAGCCCCCTGGCGCGCTTCCAGCGCTGGCGCACCTGGCAGATGTCGGACCACAGTCCGCTCTGGGTGCAGGTCCAGACCGACTACTCCGACAGCTACCTCGCCGACATCACCACCTACCTGACCAGATGGGGACGGTTCCGAACTCGGTCCACTCCGACAA
>NZ_CANG01001149.1:0-235 GCF_000309315.1 Sedimentibacter sp. B4 | reverse complement strand
TCGGCCGTGGAACGACAACCCGTCCGGCTCGAGCGCGACGAGATCCCCGAGCGGTAGGCGCGCGTCCAGCCCACGGACGGCAGCGGCGCGTACTTCTCGGCGTCCTTGTCCGCGTCCAGGTAGCGGGCGAGGCCCACGCCGCCGATGACGAGTTCGCCCGTCCTGCCCGGCTCGACGGGTGCTCCGTCGGGGCCGATCACGGCGATCGCCCAGCCGGCCAGGGGCAGGCCGATCC
>NZ_CANG01001150.1:0-410 GCF_000309315.1 Sedimentibacter sp. B4 | reverse complement strand
GTGGGGCTGGCTGCGCCGCGCGATCGCAGCGCCCTGGACCAGCAACCACAGGCTCGGCCTGGGGCTGATCGTGGCCGGCTCCGCGATCACCCTCGCGGTCGCCTTCTGCGGGCCGTCCTCGGTTGCCCTGAAGCTCGGCCCACGCGACGGCTACCTGCCGCCCTGGTACCTCCCGGTCAGCGTGCTCACCCTCAACGAGTGGGTGTGCGTGCCCGCCCTGTGGCTGGCGCTATCGCCGGCGCGGTCGGCATGTGGATCTGTTGGCGCGCGATCAACACCGGCTGGCGTCCGAACAACAGGAAGCTGTTCGGCCTGGGCGCCCTGCTCAGCATCCTGACCAGTCTCGTTCCGCCGATGACCTCAGCGGACGTGCTGATGTACGCGGCCTACGGACGGCTGCAGGTGCTCGG
>NZ_CANG01001151.1:0-432 GCF_000309315.1 Sedimentibacter sp. B4 | reverse complement strand
TCGGTGAACAGATGAGCGGAAGCGCGCCATCGCGTCCGGGGCGTCGATGAACCACGCCCAGGACGCGCTGGGGAGAACACCACGTGGAAGCCGGGGGAGGTGCCGAATGCTGCCAGCATCGGCTGGACGGCCCGGGTGAACTCCACCTGGAGCGGGATGTCCGCGCCGACGTCGGCGCCGTAGCCGGCGAACGTGGCCGGGTGGTGGTTGCGGTACACCGCGGGGTGCATGGTCAGCACCAGGCCGTCGTCGGCGGCCATCCGGGCCTGCTCGAACAGGAAGGCGCGGCGAAGGGTGTCGGCCTGCGCCGGCGTGATCGCGCCGCGGCGGCCCAGTGCGTAGAGGCGCTCGGCCTCGGCGTCATCCAGCGGCTCGACCCGTGCGTCCGCGTGCGAGTGGTCGGACGAGATGGCGCCGTGCGCCCTGAAGTAC
>NZ_CANG01001152.1:0-230 GCF_000309315.1 Sedimentibacter sp. B4 | reverse complement strand
CCGCCCGCTTGGACCGGGTTAGGAACCGTCCCCAACTCGGTCCGGACCAGGTTGGGGACGGTTCCTGATTCGGTCCACCCGGGGGCTCAGCGGCCGCCGGTGAGCTTCCGGTGGCGCTGCTGGATGCCGAGTTCTCCGTAGGGGTAGTCCGGAAGCACGGGCGCGCTGACCGCGTCGAGGCGGGCGGCGTGCTCGGGGTCGAGGTGCAGATCCGCCCACCGCGAGGGACG
>NZ_CANG01001153.1:0-327 GCF_000309315.1 Sedimentibacter sp. B4 | reverse complement strand
TGCCTTTCGCTGGAGGGGATGACGGGTGCGCTTAGCCTACAGACCCATGATCCCGGCATAAACCGCGGCGAGCAGGTAGGGATCGTGCCGGGGCGATCCGTCCCGCATCCGGACGGGCGCAACCACCAGCTGCGCCCCCAGCGACTCGACGAAGGTCGACAGGTGCGGATCACCCCTGCCGAGGACGGATCGGCGACGACCACGTCGAACCGAAGCTGCGGAGCATGCTCTGCGAGCACCTCGATGTGTCGCGCCGCGGTGTACGCCGGCGTCTCGTCGTCGGTCGGCACCAGGTTCAGCGCGAGGATGCGCCGGCCCGGGAGGTCG
>NZ_CANG01001154.1:0-225 GCF_000309315.1 Sedimentibacter sp. B4 | reverse complement strand
CAGGCAGCGTGTTCAACCAGATCACCGAGCTGACCAACCGGATCAAGCAGTCCCCACCTGCGCTGACCACCGCGGTGCGTCCCCGCACACCCGTGCCCGTGTCCCCCACGCGGGGGACATTGTGCACCGCTGTGGATAAGTCGGGGGATAACCTGCCCCGGCTGTGGAGCCCGTCCGCGCCACCAGGCTGCGTCCTCAAATCCTCCCCGTGTGATTCCGGGTTCT
>NZ_CANG01001155.1:0-625 GCF_000309315.1 Sedimentibacter sp. B4 | reverse complement strand
AGCGAGCGCCTGTCGGA
This sequence comes from Sedimentibacter sp. B4, assembly GCF_000309315.1. Taxonomy (NCBI): domain Bacteria; kingdom Bacillati; phylum Bacillota; class Tissierellia; genus Sedimentibacter; species Sedimentibacter sp. B4. The sequence goes on along the minus strand of NZ_CANG01001155.1, from coordinate 608 downwards.
GCTGATGCTGCGCTACACCAACAGCCAGCTGAGTGCTGCCGAGGTGCTGATCGAGCTGTTCGAAATGGCCAAGGATCTGGCCGCGGAGGCCAAGCGGGGGGAGCAGTTCGATCCGCCGCTCGGTCAGGACGAGTTGGCGACCTATGACGCCATCGCCGACAACGCGTCCGCGCTCGACGTGCTCGGCCAGGACGTGCTGGCCGACATCGCTCGCCAGCTGGTGGCGATGATGGGGCCGACGTGAAGACCGACTGGACCGTCCGCGACGACGTCCGCGCCTCCTTGCGAGCCAAGATCCGGCGGCTCCTGCGAAGGTACAAGTACCCGCCCGACCAGGCCGAGGGAGCCGTGAAGCAGGTGATCGAGCAGATGGAGCTGCTGGCGCCCGGAGTCGCGGTCTAGATGGACGTCCAGCCCTCACTGACCCTCGCCAATGTGCTGGCCGCGGTGGGCCTCGACCCTTCGACGGTGCTCCTTATCCGACACCCGCTCAGTCACGGGCCCGCAAGGCAAGCACTAGCGGAGGGCCGCATGCGGCCGTACACGAGCAAGCAGAAACCGACCTTCCCGGGAAAGCACGAGCACTGGCTCGTATTCCTGGGTGAGGA
>NZ_CANG01001156.1:0-4355 GCF_000309315.1 Sedimentibacter sp. B4 | reverse complement strand
CGCTAGCAAGAGATATTTCTAATAACTATTTAAAATTTAAATATTGCACAACACATCATGAGGTGTTGTGCTTTTCTCTTCTACACCAACATATAAACAACAATATCAGATATTATTGCTCCTACTACTACTAACATAATTGGCATTTTCAACCAGCTTAATATTACTGCCACAAAGGCACCAACAAGCCCGATTGCCATATTTCCTTCATCAACTGACAAAACCCCCGGGAAAATCAATGCTGCCATTGCCGTATAAGGAATAAGGCTCAAAAATTTCTCCATCTTTTTATTAAATCTAATTTTTTCAACCAGGACTGCAGGAAGCATTCGAGGTAAATATGTTACAATTCCCATTCCAATGATTAAAATTAATATCCTCATTCCATGCTCCTTTCCTCATCCTTTATTATGACCATCCCAATACATGCACCTATTAATATTGAAAAGATAAGTGCTGTGCTGGATGAAAAAAACATTCCAAACATGCTGTTAATAATCCCTGTGATGATTACGACCAAAAACAACTGCATATTCTTTCTAATATTAGGCATAAGTATTGCTATAAATGAAGCATAAAATGCTATTCCAAGGCTTTTAGAAATTGTATCAGGCAATACGCTAAGTGCGATACAGCCAATGGCAGTGGAGGTAATCCATGAAATACCAAGGACCACATTGATTCCAAATAAAAATATATCATCATCCTCTCCTTCTTCACTCATGGAAAACAAAGCAAAAGATTCATCACACAACACATAAGCCAGGGCCATTTTTTTAAGCAGCCCCTTTTCTTTTAATCTGTTCATCACATATGTACTCATTATAAGATGCCTGAGGTTAATTAAAAATGTTGCAAATATAATTGCCGGAACGGATGCTCCCTGAACAAGCATGCCTATAGACATAATCTGGCTTGCTCCGGCAAATACTATAATTGACATGAGTATTGCCTGCCACGATTCCAGTCCTCCCTGCCTTGCTATAATTCCAAAAGAAATTCCAACCGGTATGACTCCCATACATATGGGCAGTCCTGTTTTTACTCCAGAAATAAATCGCTTCATGCTGTAAACTTCCCCTTTATCTTTAAATACATCTATTCTACTACACAAAAATTTACAACGCAATTTATATTTATCCGTTTTGTGATATAATGTCATTAAAAATTATAAGAAAAAGTCAATATCGTACAAGAGCCGTAAAAAACCTTGTGATATTCTTATATTAAAGAAAGGAGCATGTCATGGAACTTGAAGAACGAACAGTTTGTTATGACAGGGATTTGGAAGTTGAAGCCTACCGTTTTAAGGGTGTTATGCAGAAATTCCCCAACCATTTTCACGAATATTATGTAATAGGCTACATTGAAAGCGGCAAGCGCCGTTTGTCATGCAAGAATAATGAATTCACCATAGGCACAGGTGATTTGGTGTTGTTTAATCCTATGGAAAATCACACCTGCGAGCAAATAGACCAAAATACATTGGATTACAGATGTATCAACATAAAGCCTGAAATAATGAAAAAGGCTGTGCATGAAATCACAGGCAGGGAATATCTCCCTCAATTTTCGCAGCCTGTGGCATTTGACAGCGAACAGTCTTCTCTTCTTTGTGAACTTCATCAGGCCATAATGGAAGAACAGGACGATTTCAAAAAAGAAGAAACATTCCTTTTTTTAATAGAACAGCTACTGGATGAATACACGCTTCCGTACTCTGAATCAATAGAATCATATCTTAATACGGAAATAAAAGAATTATGCACATACATAGAAGAGCATTATGCAGAACATATCACCCTTGATGATCTAAGCAAAATTGCAAAAATGAACAAATACTCCCTGCTCCGATCATTCACCAGAATCATGGGTATCACTCCATACCGTTACTTGGAAACGGTGCGTATAAATGTCGCAAAAAAGCTGCTTGAAAATGGAACTGAACCAATAGAGGCTGCAATGGAAACAGGCTTCGTGGACCAAAGCCACTTTTCAAACTTCTTCAAGGAATTTATCGGACTTACTCCAAGACAATATAAAAATATTTTTACAAATAACAAAGACAGACATTAGAGAGGTAATTATGGAAAATCAAAATCAAAAATGCGTCATGGTAATAGATGAAGCACTACCCCTTGGGATTATATCAAATACAGCAGCAATAATGGGGATAACTTTAGGCAAGCAAATTCCTGATGCTGTTGGTTCAGATGTAATAGACAAGACAGGCAACTCTCACATGGGAATTATTGAAATTCCAGTTCCCATATTAAAAGGAAATCATTCAATGCTCAAGGACCTTCGAAGAAGGCTGTATGAGCCGGAATTTTCAGACTTAACTGTTGTTGACTTTTCAGATGTGGCTCAAGGCTGCAACACATATGATGATTTCACCAGAAAAATTTCAGGAGTTTCTGAAAGTGAGCTGAAATATTACGGAGTTGCTATTTGCGGAAACAAAAAGCTGGTTAACAAACTTACAGGCAGCATGCCGCTGCTAAGATAACTGTCAGGATTCTCCCGACAGTTTTTTTATTATTTTTAGGAAAAAATTATTAATTTTTACAAATATTATGTATTTTAAAACATTCCTGTGGTAATATAAATGTATACTTAATTTCAGGAGGTTTTTATGAAATTTAATGACTATGAATATGTGCGCCCGGAAGTAGACTCAGTCAGGGCAAAGTTTTCATCACTTATAGAAAAATTCAACAATTCAGACAGCGCAGACGATCAATATAACATAATAAATGAACTGAACGAAATATCAAAAAATGTGGACACCATGTTCAATTTGGCTTCAATAAGGCATTCCATCAACACTGCAGATGAATTTTACGACAAGGAAAATGAATATATGGATGAAGTTTCACCCATATTCAAAGGGCTTACCGTTGAATACTACAAGGCCCTTATAAACTCCAAATTCAAAGAAGAACTTAAAAAAAGAATTCCTCCTCAGTATTTCACCATGGCTGAACTTGAAATCAAATCATTTTCTGATGATGTAATTGCAGAGCTGCAGGAAGAAAACAGGCTCCAAAGCGAATACGACAAGCTTGTTTCCTCAGCAAAGATAAATTATGACGGTAAGGTTTTGAACCTGTCTCAAATGCAACCATACATGCAATCGGCAGACAGAAGCATAAGAAAAGAATCATATGAAAAATACAGCGGATTCTTCAAAGATAATTTAGATAAATTTGATGAAATTTATGACAAGCTTGTTAAAGTGAGAAACAAAATTGCTGTGAAGCTTGGATACAAGAACTTTGTGGAGCTGGGATACATCAGGCTTCACCGCTCAGAATACAATTCCAAAGATGTTGAAGGTTACAGAAACCAGGTACTTAAATACATTGTTCCGCTGACTGTAAATCTTAGAGAACGCCAGGCAAAGAGACTTGGAATTGAAAATTTAAAATACTATGACAAGGATTTAATCTTTACAACAGGCAATGCCACCCCTAAAGGAAATACACAGTGGATGCTTGACAATGCTCAAAAAATGTATACAGAGCTTTCAAAGGAGACCGGCGAATTTTTCAACTACATGGTTGAAAGCGACTTGTTTGACCTTGAGACAAAACCAAACAAGCAATCCGGAGGATATTGCACATTCATTCAAAATTACAAGTCTCCTTTTATTTTTGCAAACTCCAATGGAACATCTGATGATGTGGATACACTCACTCATGAGGCAGGTCATGCATTTCAGGTTTATGAAAGCAGGAACATAGAGTTCCCTGAACTCATATTCCCAACACTTGAGGCATGCGAAATTCACTCCATGAGCATGGAATTCATAACATGGCCGTGGATGAAACTGTTCTTTAAAGAAGATGAACTTAAATACAAATTTTCACATTTGTCAAAATCAATGCTGTTCATACCTTACGGCGTAACCGTAGATGAATTCCAGCACAAGGTTTATGAAAATCCGGAACTTACTCCGGCTGAAAGAAGAGCTCTTTGGAGAGAAACAGAAAAGAAATATCTTCCATGGATTGACTATGAAGACAACCAGTTCTATGAAGAAGGCGGATACTGGTTCAGACAGGGACACATATTTGATGATCCGTTTTATTACATTGACTACACGTTGGCTCAAGTTTGCGCTTTTCAGTACTGGATTAAATTCACTTTTGAAGACAAAAATAAGGCATGGGAAGATTATCATCACCTTTGCCAAATCGGAGGAAGCAAGCCATTCCTTGAGCTTCTGAAAGAAGGAAACTTAAACAGTCCATTTGAAGATTCAACCATAGAGTCAGTAATTGAGCCAATTAACAACTGGCTGGACAATGTTGATGACACAAGACTGTAAATTATATAAATTAAAGAAAAGA
>NZ_CANG01001157.1:0-203 GCF_000309315.1 Sedimentibacter sp. B4 | reverse complement strand
CCCCTACCCATCCGCGCACCTGACCACGAAGGCCTGGTTACAACGCGAATGCCACAGCTTCGGCGGATTGCTTGAGCCCCGCTAAATTGTCGGCGCAGAATCACTTGACCAGTGAGCTATTACGCACTCTTTCAAGGGTGGCTGCTTCCAAGCCAACCTCCTGGTTGTCTATGCAACTCCACATCCTTTTCCACTTAGCAATC
>NZ_CANG01001158.1:0-748 GCF_000309315.1 Sedimentibacter sp. B4 | reverse complement strand
AGCACCTGTTCTGGTTCTTCGGGCATCCGGAGGTGTACATCATCGCCTTGCCGTTCTTCGGGATCATCACCGAGATCCTGCCGGTGTTCAGTCGCAAGCCGGTCTTCGGCTACATCGGTCTGGTGGCAGCGACGCTCAGCATCGGCGCCCTTTCGATGTCGGTGTGGGCCCACCACATGTTCGCCACGGGAGCGGTGAATCTGCCGTTCTTCTCGTTCATGTCCTTCATGATCGCGGTCCCGACGGGTGTGAAGTTCTTCAACTGGATCGGCACGATGTGGGGCGGGGCCATCAGTTTCGACACCCCCATGCTGTGGGCGATCGGCTTTCTCACCACCTTCCTTTTCGGTGGCCTGACGGGGATCATCCTTGCGTCCCCGCCGCTCGACTTCCAGGTGACCGATACCTATTTTGTGGTCGCACTTCCACTACGTGCTGTTCGGCACGGTGGTGTTCGCGATGTTCGCCGGCTTCTACTACTGGTGGCCGAAGTTCACCGGGCGGATGCTCAACGAGCGGCTCGGCAAGCTGCACTTCTGGCTGCTGTTCATCGGTTTCCACACCACCTTCCTGTGCAGCACTGGCTGGGCTGGAGGGCATGCAGCGCCGGATCGCGGACTACCTGCCCGGGTGAAGGCTTCACGTTCCTCAACCAGGTCTCCACCGTCGGTGCCTTCCTGCTCGGCGTCTCGATGCTGCCGTTCATCTGGAACGTCTGGATCAGCCGCAATGCGCCGCTGGTGAAGAA
>NZ_CANG01001159.1:0-8860 GCF_000309315.1 Sedimentibacter sp. B4 | reverse complement strand
TTTTTTTTTGTTTTTTTTGTCAATTGTTGGGGTTCTTAAATCCTAACATTGAATAAAGTTACTAAATAAGATTTTACCTATGGCTATTAAGCTAGTACTAGCTTAATAGCCATAATTTTTAATTCATAACATGAAGAATTCTGTTTCTAAACCTTTTTAAATTTTTAACACCATAAGTGTTTCTTTTAAGAACCTTAATTTTGTTGTTTATCCCTTCTGTGTATCCATTTGTATATTTACATGTAAATGAATTTAATATATACTTTTCCCAGTTATTAATTGTTTTTACGCAAGTATCGAATTCCAGCACATTACATGTTGAAACAAATAAGTACCGGGCTTTTAAGTTTTGTTTCGTACTTTTAAGATCAACAATATCAATGAAATCATAAAACTTCTCTTTAAGCATATAAGCGTCTTTTAGTTTAGAAGATTTAAATGAGTAATTAACATAATTAAAAACCCTTGTTACCGTTGGAACTGAATCATTACATTCCTTTGCAATGCTCGATATAGAGTAAATATTGTTATTGTAATACTACTATCATTCTCCTCAATATTTATTAATATTACCCCTTTAATTCCTAGTAATTTTTAGATATAATTATTTGTGTAGAGCATTTTATTAATCCTTTCTGAATGTGGTGTGGTAACTTTATTCTAATAGGATTTTAACATTTGCTATACATTTTTTATATTTTTATAATTTTATATAATAAAAATGCTGAGATGTTTTTATAACACCCCAACATTTATTATAGAACCGCTTTTTATAATTACTTTATTTTAGAATAAGCAGCAGCTTCTTTACCAGCTATAGTTCCTGAATCAATGGCAAGACCATAGAAAGAACCTGGAATATCGTAGTAAGGAGTGCAGAATAAGCTTCCAGCGTCTGAACCTACAACATATAATCCTGGGATCGCTTTATTATCATCGTTTAATGCTCTTAATGATTCATCTACTCTAACACCGCCTATAGTACTCCATCCGCTGAATTGATTTTGTACAATATAGAATGGTCCTTCTTTTATTTCAGACAAATACATTGCTTCTTTACCGAATTGAGCGTCAACACCATCTTCACAATATTTGTTGTAATCATCTACAGTCGCTTGTAAATTTTCAATCTCAAAGAATTTACCAAGTTCCTGTATAGTATCTGCTTTATAAGCCCATCCTTGTGCAATTCCTTCTTCTAGATCTGCATCTAGATTTGTGAGAATCTTTTCTTTGTAATAATTACCGATTGTCCAATTATCAGGTGCGCCTTTTTCTTTAGTATATAAGTACAATCCTTGTGTTTTCATTGCATCTACATACGCCTGATCTACAATGGCATAGTATGGGCTGTTACGTATAATTGATTCGCTTCCGAAAGACATAGGATAATCAACCATTAAACCTTCATTCATAAAACGAGAACCCTGTGCATCTACATACAATCCGCCGTAAACTCCAAACTTGAATGCAGTATTTTGATCATACTTATCTTGTTTTGCACTTCTTGTTGCTTTTGTGTTTGTTCCGCCGTATTCACTTCCGCATATACCAAATGTTTTATCAAGCACTGCTCCAGCTTCAACAGCCATGTTGATTCCATCGCCTGTGCTTAAACTTCCGCCGGCTGCGTTTATTGTCACCCCTGAAAAGTTTTCTGCTATCATTTGTTTGTTACCGATGAAACCTCCGGTTGCAAGAATTACTGAATCTGCATGAATTGTTACTTTTGTTCCATCCTTCTTTTGAGCTTCAACTCCTACAACTTTATCTCCATCCATTATTAACTTTTTGCCGGTTGTATTAAACATTACATCAACATTGTCTTCTTTAAGTGTTTTTTCCCAAATGCTCACGCGTTCAGACAATGGATTTAAAATTAAATGGAATCCGCCATATTCACCTTTAAAAGGTGTTTCAAATCTAAAGTCTGCTTCTTTAAATTGATATCCCATATCCATTAATTGGGTTACAGCTACTTTTGAAGTTTCAAGACAACGTCTTACCAATGTAGCGTTTACAGACCAATGAGAATAATCCATCATATGATAAAATGCCTTATCAACTGTAAGCTTTGAATTTTTTTCCTGCAATACTGGTGTATCGATTGCAAATGGGCCGGATACTTTTAATCCGTTTGATACAGCAAGAGCTGCACCTTTTTCAATAGCCATTACTTTTGAACCTTCTATTGCTGCATTGTGAGCAGCCATATATCCTGATGCACCTAATCCGACTATTACAACATCCGTTGTATATTCTTCATCTGCACCCGGCTGTTTTTCTATTTTATTAGCTCTGAGTGCTTTAACATCTCCTCCGGCTTGTTCGGCACAGTCAGTCACTGCGTTTACTAATGCCATGCTTGATATAGTTGCGCCTGTTACCGTATCAACAGCTAAACTTTGGTTTTCAATAATCTGTGCAGGAACCTGCGCTTCAACCAAGGCGAACAACTCAGGAGTTTCTTTTTGTTCCGTAACCTTAATGCTTGTTATTTCCGTATCAGAGAATGTAGTCTCTACATTTAGATTTGACAGGTAACCATAAACATTTGCAGTATATGTACCTGCTTTGAATGATATTTTTGGGGTTTCTGTCTGTTGAGCATTTTCTGCGGGCTTAGCACTTTCTTCGGGCTTTGGGCTTTGTGCCGGCTTAGCGTTCTGGCATGCTGTAAGCATTGAAATCATAGCGATTATCAATAATAAGCAGCCAAATAATTTTCTTTTTTTCATCTTTTCTCCTCCAATTGTTTAAACTTAAAACATATTTAACTAAGTTAAATATAAGACGAAGTATAAACTATGAACATGGTTTAGAGTCAAGATGTTTTTCAAAAAATTGTTAATTTTTTATCGGAACATATAAAACCTCAATGTCAATTCCTTTACCATCAAGATTGAGAAAGGTAGGAAGCAGCAAAACATCCCCATTAATTTCATAGTTATTTTCTTCTAAGAAATTAAATAACTCATTGAATGATTCTATCTTCTCACTCCCTTCCCTGGTTTCGCTTCTGTAATACCTTATGCACTTGCCTAATTTAATCCTATTAACTTTTGATTTATCGTATTTTCCCAACAAATGTTCTTTTGATATGGGTATTGCATTTGAATAGCTTGGATTAATTACTTCTTTTTTACTTAAAAGCTCGTCCATCAATATGATTCTGGCGTAGGAAGTTATTGATAACAGTTCGGCAAATTGGGCAATAACCTTTCCATTTTCAACTGATATACCAAAATCAATTCCATTTGAAGCTAAAACATAAATATAATCTTCCATTTCTACTATTTCAAACTTATTTTCATAACCTTCTTTAAGCAATGAGATTACTGTTTCTAATTTTTTCATGCGGCTGTGCATCAAATCAATTTGTTTTTGAAGTTCTTCTTTTTTATCTTCCAAGGAATTTACGAACAATTCTCCGGATTGTCTTTCATCAAGCATGCTTATGGCTTTTTCTACTGTAAATCCATATTGAAGCAAAACACGAAAGGCATTTACACGAAATGCATCCCAGCGTGTAAAATATCTATAGCCATTTATATCTTTTCGTACTTTTAATAAACCGTTTTTTTCATAAAAGCGTATTTTAGACTGTGGCAAGCCTGACATTTTAGCAAATTCACTAATTTTATACATTCATACCTCCCATAATGACATTGACTGCTATTATTTATCGAATTCTTCATCACTTATTACTTCTATTCCATTCTCGCGCAGGAGTTCGGTTGTAATGCCTTGTCCATTAATCAGCTTTTTGCTGAATGTTCCGTCATATATGAAGCTGCTGCCGCAGGATGGACTTTTTTCCTTGAGTATTGCCTTTTTAATGTTGTGTTTTTTCGCTATGGCAAGTACTTTTTTTGCTCCCAAAATAAATTCTTCTGTCTTATCTTCATTATGGCTGTTTACTACCTTGGTGTTTCTTATTTCGCAGGGATGTCGCGGAATGGGGAGGCCTCCATCGACCTCTGGGCACACCATTATTGCTTTTTCTTCATCAACAAGTTTTTTGATGCTTTCAGACAATGTGGATTTACCATCGTAACGGCAGTTCTCACCGCACAGGCATGCACTTACTATGTACTCGTAGTTATTTTCCATTTGATCACCTTCATTTGTTATTAATTTTAATCAGTATATGTATTAAATGCAGCAATCTGAATTCTTTACTTTTAAAATATACTATAATACTTGCCGCTTCTTAGACATACATGTATTATCGTAAGCACTATGTACATTATAATTTCTAAAAACATTGTAGCATAACTCACACTTGCATTAAATAAAATAATCAAATTTAGTGAATTATTTTATAGTGAAGGACCTTGTCTTTGCTAAAAACATGAGATTCTTCGGTCTGCGCCCTCAGAATGACAGTGAACATATGTAAAGTTTTTCGTGGTCCTGAACCAACTCTCTGATAGTACATACAATATTAACAAAACTTTAAGAATTTGTTCCTTTCATTTTCCAGGATTAATGATATAATACTAAACGTATCAAATTTATTGGAGGACAAAAATGAAAAAAGTATCATTATTATTGGCTCTTGGTTTGATGATGTTCAGCATTGCTGCATGCTCAAGCAAAGAAGCAGCTGCTCCTGCTGCAGAAGCAGAAAAACCAGCAGCAGTTGAGCCGGCAGAAAAACCAGCAACAGAAGAACCAGCAAAGGAAACTGAAGAAGCTGCAGCACCTGTTGAAGGAGCTCTTACAGCAACAGCAAAAGGATTTGGCGGAGACGTTACAGTAACTGTAGTAGTTGACGGCGATGACATAGTGTCTGTTGAAGCAGTTGGCGACAGCGAAACAAACGGAATTGGATCAAATGCAATTGATCAATTGCCTGCAAAAATTGTTGAAGCAGATTCAACAGAAGTTGATGGAGTTTCAGGTGCAACTGTAACAAGCAATGCTATAAAAGAAGCAGTTAATGCTGCATTGGCTTCAAAATAAAATAATGCCGGACAACCGACTACATAAAGAAAAACCCGCGGAAGCGGGTTTTTTAATTATTGCAATGCTTTTGCAAGTTTTTTTACTAAATCGTGCCCATATCTGTAGTCATTAACAATGTAATCCATGGTTTTATCTTCGAGGGCTGCTTTAGTTTTTACAATTTCACGGGCGCTTTCAACAGATAAATCTTCTGGTAGTTTCTGATATTCTTCAATAAATATCATGGGATCAACAGTCCTCATGAAGACTGAGGAGTCACATTCCACTCTGTCCCAGAAGTTTTCATACGGTGTAATTCTAATTTCAAAATGAAGGTGTGGTCCTGTCACAGCCCCTGTTTTTCCGGAGTATCCAATGATACTTCCTGCTTCAACGCTGCTTCCTACAAAGACAGAAGTTCTGTTTAAGTGGGCATAGAGGGTGCCATAGTTGCCGTGATCAATGGCAACGTAGTATCCATAGCCCCCATTATTAAATCTTGCAACTTTTACTGTGCCGGAAGCTACAGCATAAACAGGAGTATTTTCTTCAGCGTAAAAGTCAATACCGTTGTGCCACCAGTATTTTACACCATCAACTGTTATATTTCTTGGTCCGTAAGAGCTGCTGACGCTTATGTTGTCCAAGGGGAGGCTTTGAATTTTAATCATTATTGGCATCTCCTATGCCCGGGATTGTTTCTTTCCCACTGTTGCCTTCTCTATTTTTGTTTGATATATTTTCAAAATAATTGTCCACAGCCTTGTCAATTTGCGTCTTTGCATATGCCTCTATACTATTAAATGTGCCCTGCACTATTTTTTCCACGAATTTTTTTGTAATGACAACTCTTAAGGGACGCGGTACCATGTTGTACAATGTGTCAACAACCCAAGAAAACTTCTGACCACCGGACTTGCTCACATCTTTGTACATTTCCTCGGCTTCTGTAATATATTTAATTGAACTGTTCATGATTTTTTCGTTTGTCCTCAAATATACTGACAACGCACCAAATATAACAGTCAACAATGGAATTATCAATTCCAGCAATTTTTGTAAATCTATATTCATAAATATCACATCCTCAAACAATATATTACATTATATTCAAGAAGGATATTTTGGTTATTTCATTAGAAAGTCAAAATAAAAAAGCCCTAAGGCTTTAGTATTAGCTATGACTTAAATTTCATATCATATGTGGATTTCAAAGCGCCTTCAAGACCGGAATTGTCATAATCATATGCCATATCAGTAATGGTTATGTTCATATATTTGTTGTCATAGAGCAAATCAACATCTACGCCAACAGTACCGTCGCCGTTTATAATCCTCACAACCGGACGCATTATATTTTCTGAATTGTTTTTTACTACCACAGCGATTTTTTTGTTGCTTAATCTAACAAAAGTTCCTATAGGGTATGCAACTATCACTTGAAGGAAACTTTTCAAAATTTCGTAATCAAAATGCGTATCGGCACATCCCATAATATATTCTATTACTTCACTTGGAAATGATGTCATGCGGTAGGACCTGTCTGATGTGAGTGCATCGTATACATCGCACACGGCCAGCACTCTGCCGTAAAAATGAATATTACTTCCTGAAACACCATAAGGATAACCTGTTCCGTCAAATTTTTCGTGGTGGCTTTGTATGGCTGAAAGGACGCTGTAAGGTACAAGATCCTTCAAAAGACTTACTGCATTTACCGGGTGCTCTTTAATTATGTCAAATTCATCTTCTGTAAGCTTGCCAGGCTTGTTGAGAATTTCCAGGGGTATCATCATTTTGCCAATATCGTGAAGCAAACCTGCCATTCCAAGGTCATGAAGCGCGCCTTCACTAAGTCCCAGGGAAATTCCTGTTGATATGGACAGAGTTGCCACATTGAGGCAATGCTGATATGTGTAGTTGTCGTAATTTTTAAAATCTATTATGTTGTATGAAAGGTCATCCTTGTACATAATTTCTGTAATTAGGGTGCTTACAATGCCCGAAAGCTGCTTTATGGCCGTTGCATGAACTTTTCCTGAACTCATTTTCAGTTCATAATAAACATCTTTTACTGTTTTTAACGTATTTGCCTTAAGTACGTCATTTATGTATGAATCCACTTCAATGTCTGAAAAGGCTTCGCTTTCAATGTAAGCACCTTCTATGCCGTGATAATTAATTTTGTTGATAAATGTATTGTTTAAAACCTGGCCTTTAGTCAAGAGCAAGCTGTTAAAATTACTGCTGTTGTACAAAATAATGTCTTTTGCTAAAATCATGCCTGGCTTGAGATATTTGTTTGTGATAAATAACATGCATGGCTCCAATTAATATTTTTTATTAATTAGTATAACACAAACATATACAATATTCTACAAATTTTTTATTGTAAAATAGCACGAATATCAACAAGCCTGATTATATACTGAGGAAATTCTTCTTTGTTTTAACTTTTAAATATACAACATCGAATAATTTTAAAAGTGCTATAAAACTTATGTTTGTTTAAAATTGTCTGAATACTTAAATTATTGTCTAAAGTAGTTAAGTAAATTTAATAAAGTTCAAAAAACAGAAGTTTTGTTCTGCACATTATCAAGTTATCCACAACTGTGGATAGAATTGTTAACAACTCATGAAGTTGAAAAAACTAATGTGAATTGATGTCAAGAAGTATTTAAAATATGCCTCAAAAAACTTTTTGTTGAAATTTCAATAATATCCAAAAAATAAGTTTGCACAGCTTATCCACTGTTGTGGACAAGTGTGGATAAGCCCCCTAAAGTATAAATATTAGTAAATAAAATATTCCATAAAATAAAAGCGACTCATGCGACACAATTCGACATGTGTAGAATTTTGAGTAATATATAATATGGATGTTCCGGAATAAAACAAAAAACTACAAGCGTAAAAGAGGCACCAAATCAATTATATGGGAATATTCGGGGGAATAAGGAACGTATAATAAAATATTTGTCGGCAAAAACAAAAAGGCGCGATTTAGTTTGCGTCTTTTTGTATATATTCGGAGGTAAAGTTATGTTGTTTGTTTATAATTCTGGTTCGATTAATCCATAATTATCATCTTTTCTTTTATAAACCACATTTACTTCCTCTGTGTCTGCATTCAGGAATACAAAGAAATTATGTTTCAACAAGTCCATCTGTAGTATGGCTTCTTCTATATTCATAGGCTTTATTGCAAAGCGCTTAGTTTTTACAACCTTGAATTCCTCTTCCTCCTCATCATCAAGAGGTTCAATATTTTCAAATTTTATTGATTCGTTAACATGTTTTCTGTCCTGGAGTTTTGTTTTGAATTTTCTAATTTGCTGTTCTAATGATTCCACTGCTTCATCTATAGCGTTGTACATGTCGTCAGAATATTCTTCAACACGTACTATTCTGCCATTGAAAGGAATAGTCACCTCAACTTTATGTATTTTCTTTTCGATGCTTAAAACTACCTTGGCTTCAATATCTTGCTGAAAAAACTTATCCAGTCGTAATAATTTTTTGATTGCTGCCTCCCTTAATGCATCTGTAAGTTGCATGTTTTTTCCATATATAGATATTTTCATGCGGTCAGCCCCTTTCAAGTTATTTATTAATAATATACTTAAATATTACCCAAATATGAAACAAATAAACATTTTATATAAAATATAATTTTGAATAATGATAATCAGAACCAGGAACTAGTATTGAAAACTTCGCTTTGCTGTGGAGCTGTTTTATAGCAGACTGCGGGAGGATACGAGATCCTCCCCTACAAAACTGACATAATTTATGTTGCGTTTGCGCTACCGCTGTTTTTCTCTCCCTACGGTTTGAAAAGCAGGGTTAAGCACGGGCATAGCGCAGTCTCGTTCACCATTTTATAGCTTCCTCCGGTCGCATAAAA
>NZ_CANG01001160.1:0-3069 GCF_000309315.1 Sedimentibacter sp. B4 | reverse complement strand
CATTTTTTGAGGTCAAGACCTCGACCTATTAGTATTGCTCAGCTGAATGCATTACTGCACTTACACATGCAACCTATCAACCCGTTAACGTATCGGGGGTCTTACTCACTTGCGTGATGGGAAATCTTATCTTAAGGTCAGTTTCGCGCTTAGATGCTTTCAGCGCTTATCTGCTCCAGACTCAGCTACTCAGCTATGCCACTGGCGTGACAACTGATGCACCGGCGGTCTGTTCATTCCGGTCCTCTCGTACTAGGAACAACTCCCTTCAAATTTCCTGCGCCCACGGCGGATAGGGACCGAACTGTCTCACGACGTTCTGAACCCAGCTCGCGTGCCTCTTTAATGGGCGAACAGCCCAACCCTTGGGACCTGCTTCAGCCCCAGGATGAGACGAGCCGACATCGAGGTGCCAAACCTCCCCGTCGATGTGGACTCTTGGGGGAGATAAGCCTGTTATCCCCAGGGTAGCTTTTATCCGTTAAGCGATGGCCTTTCCACTCGGTGCCACCGGATCACTAAGTCCAACTTTCGTTCCTGCTCGAGATGTCTCTCTCGCAGTCAAGCTCTCTTCTGCCTTTACACTCTTCGCACGATTTCCGACCGTGCTGAGAGAACCTTTGAGCGCCTCCGTTACTCTTTCGGAGGCGACCGCCCCAGTCAAACTGCCCAACTGACAGTGTCCATACACCGGATCACGGTGCCATGTTAGAAATTCAGTAACAATAGAGTGGTATCCCAACGTCGACTCCACACATACTGGCGTACATGCTTCTCAGTCTCCCACCTATACTGTACAATTGCTACCGAATTCCAATGTCAGCCTGCAGTAAAGCTCCATGGGGTCTTTCCGTCCTGCCGCGGGTAACTCGCATCTTCACGAGTACTACAATTTCACCGGATCTATTGTTGAGACAGTGCCCAAATCGTTACACCTTTCGTGCGGGTCGGAACTTACCCGACAAGGAATTTCGCTACCTTAGGACCGTTATAGTTACGGCCGCCGTTTACTGGGGCTTAAGTTCAAAGCTTCTCTTTCGATGACTTCTCCCCTTAACCTTCCAGCACCGGGCAGGTGTCAGCCCCTATACTTCATCTTTCGATTTAGCAGAGACCTGTGTTTTTGGTAAACAGTCGCTTGGGCCTGTTTTCTGTGGCCCTTCAAGCTCCATCTGTTCAGACTTCACTCTAAAGGGCTCCCCTTCTCCCGAAGTTACGGGGACATTTTGCCTAGTTCCTTAACAATAGTTCTTCCGCTCATCTTTGGATTCTCTCCTTGCCTACCTGTGTCGGTTTGCGGTACGGGCACCAATTTGCTCGATAGAGGCTTTTCTTGACAGCGTGGGCTCAACTACTTCACTACTTATTTTCGCTCCCATTCGTATCTCAGGATTGATGAAACGGATTTGCCTATCTCATCTCCCTACTTACTTAGACACACTATTCCATCAGTGTGCTAGCTTACCCTTCTGTGTTACCCCATTTCTCAAACGCATTTTGGTGGTACTGGAATTTCAACCAGTTGTCCATCGCCTACGCCATTAGGCCTCGGCTTAGGTCCCGACTTACCCTGAGTGGACGAGCCTTCCTCAGGAATCCTTAGGCTTTCGATGGGTGAGATTCTCACTCACCTTTCGCTACTCATGCCAACATTCTCTCTTCTGTACAGTCCACGGCTCCTTACGGTAGCGCTTCAACCCGTACACAATGCTCCTCTACCGATGTACAATGTACATCCCACAACTTCGGTAATAGATTTTAGCCCCGGACATCTTCGGCGCAAAACCACTCGACCAGTGAGCTATTACGCACTCTTTTAATGAGTGGCTGCTTCTAAGCCAACATCCTGGTTGTCTGTGTAGTTTTACATCCTTTTCCACTTAATCTATATTTTGGGACCTTAGTTGGTGATCTGGGCTGTTTCCCTTTCGACTACGAAACTTATCTCACGTAGTCTGACTCCCAAGCTTGTATATATGGTATTCGGAGTTTGATAGGTTTTGGTAACGTATAACGCCCCTAGACCATTCAGTGCTCTACCCCCACTATACTTTCTCTTGAGGCTAGCCCTAAAGCTATTTCGAGGAGAACCAGCTATCTCCGGGTTCGATTGGAATTTCACCGCTATCCACACGTCATCCCGTAGCTTTTAAACGCTAATGGGTTCGGTCCTCCACCAGATTTTACTCTAGCTTCAACCTGCACATGGATAGGTCACCCGGTTTCGGGTCTACGACATGCAACTTTCGCCCTATTAAGACTCGGTTTCCCTTCGGCTCCTGACCTCTTAGTCATTAACCTTGCAACATATCGTAACTCGTTGGCCCGTTCTACAAAAAGTACGCGGTCACACTTTCGTGCTTCCACTGTTTATAGGCATGGGGTTTCAGGTTCTTTTTCACTCCCCTCCCGGGGTTCTTTTCACCTTTCCCTCACGGTACTCTTCACTATCGGTCACTAGGTAGTATTTAGCCTTGGGAGGTGGTCCTCCCTGCTTCCCACAAGATTTCTCGTGTCTCGTGGTACTCTGGATCATATCCTCGCTTCAAACCATTTCGCTTACATGTCTATCACACTCTTTGGAGGAACTTTCCAGTTCTCTTCAGCTACGGTTATCCATCTCTTTGATATGTCCTCAACCCCAGACATTACTGCCTGGTTTGGGCTCTTCCGGTTTCGCTCGCCGCTACTCTCGGAATCATTATTTATTTTCTCTTCCTAAGGGTACTTAGATGTTTCAGTTCCCCTCGTTCCCCTCATACAGCTATGTATTTACTGTATGATACATAAGGTTTACCTTATGTGAGTTTCCTCATTCGGACATCTGGGTATCGTAGACTGCTTACGTCTCCTCCCAGCATTTCGTAGTTTGCCACGTCCTTCATCGGCTCCTAGTGCCAAGGCATTCGCCCCACGCCCTTTATATCTTGACCATTTTAGTCTTTATATTATATCTTCATAATATATCGGTTTATTGTTAATATTTATATTTCAGAATACTTGCGAAGGTATTCTTACTTTTTATTAATTAATGTCTTCTCTTTTATTTTCCTATGCAATTTTCAAGGT
>NZ_CANG01001161.1:0-382 GCF_000309315.1 Sedimentibacter sp. B4 | reverse complement strand
ACCCGTGGCTGGAGCGGAAGGTGGGCTCGAACAGGTCGCAGGCGTTGCGGACGTCCGTCGCGCACAGGTGCTTGATCGCCTCCGACGTCGGCACGTCGCCGAGCGCGGTCAGCTGGGGGGTTACGCGTCGCCCTTGCTCAGGGCGGCGGCGAAGATCGGCGGGTTGGTGGTGACGCCCACCACGAGTCGTTCAGGATCAGCCCGGCCAGATTGCCGCTCTCGATCCGCTCGCGGGACAGGTCGTCCAGCCAGATCGAGACGCCGGCATCGGCGAGGGCCTTCAGGCGGGTGTTCATCGCTTGCTCCTTCGTCCGGTTTCGTATCCCAGTGTGCCCGCGAGTCATGACGAGCCTGAACATTTGTCTAGAACGTTTGTTCACAT
>NZ_CANG01001162.1:0-215 GCF_000309315.1 Sedimentibacter sp. B4 | reverse complement strand
CCCGCGACGTGCGGCTCAACGCTGACTTCAACTGGTGGACCGGCGACGCGATGTACCAGGTACCCGGCTCCGGCATCTGGGCCGTGTTCGTCGAGGGCGTCGGCACCGGTGCCCTGTACAAGTTCAACATCCTGTCCGCGGACGGCGTGTGGCGGGAGAAGGTCGACCCGATGGCCTTCTTCGCCGAGCAGGCCCCGCAACTCCTCGATCGTCTA
>NZ_CANG01001163.1:0-1483 GCF_000309315.1 Sedimentibacter sp. B4 | reverse complement strand
ATGCCGTTTGATCTTGCAAATGACAGCTGCGGCTGAATGTGCTTGCCTGCTCCTGTGTATTCTGTTTCCTGAACCAGGATGATTTGATCTTCATCAAGTTCCTGTGCCAGTGAGAATGCTGCTGTAAGTGCTGTGTTTCCTGCAGGTCCTTTTTCAAGTCCTTCAAGGCTTGCCAATGCTTCTGTAATGTAGAATACATCTCCCTGATGAACTGTAAGGTATCTTTCCATGTATCTCAGTGGTCTTGCTGCTGAACGCGGAACATCTGAACGGTCTGGCCATGTTGTAAACGGCATTCCGAATCCTGTGTGTCCTGTTGTAAATGACTTTTTGTTAAACTGATTGTCTGAAGCCATGTGAAGACCTGAAAGATTAACACTTGCTGCTATACATGGGACTTTGCTCCTGCTTTTCTAAGTCCTCTTGCTGTTCCTGTAAGGTTTCCTCCGCCTGCATTTGTTGCTACAACATAATCAGGGTCTTTGCCGTACTTTTCTCTGAACTGCATTGCTATTTCATATCCCAGCGTTTCAACTCCTGCTATTGCAAACGGTGTGTATAGCGATGCATTGAAGTATCCTGTTTCTTCGAGAATTCTTAAGAATGTATAGAACAGTTCCGGTCCTACTGTAAGCTGCACAACTTCTGCTCCCAATGCTTCGCATGCTCTTGCTTTTTCTATTATTTCAGGCTGTCCTACTCCTCTTGAATCATAGCATTCCTGAACAACTATGCATTTGAGTCCGTGCATTGCTGCCTGTGATGCAACTGCTGCTCCGTAGTTTCCGCTTGTAGCAGTTACAACGCCTTTGTAGCCAAGCTTTTTAGCCTGGTATACAGCTGTTGAAGCTCTTCTTGCCTTGAAGGAACCTGATGCATTTGATGCTTCATCTTTTATGAATATTCTTGCTCCCTTACCTGCCGGTGCAAATTTTCTTGCCAGTGCTGAAAGGTTTCTCAGTTCAATGATAGGAGTGTTTCCAACTCCGTGCTCTGACTGAATTTTTTGAATTTCTGCAATTGTAAATCCTGCTTCTTTCATCATTCTTTCATAGTCAAATGCAATTGAACCGCTTTCAAACTGTGAAAAATCAAGTCCTGCTGAATTTTTCATTATTTCAGGTCTTCTGGCCATGACTGCAGCGTAGCTCATATCTTTATTCATTTTCTGCACCTCCAAATAAGATGTCTCTTACTTGTTCACTCACTACCAAAAGTTCAGGAACAAACTTACCAAAATCATGTTTGTAATATGGATTAGCTTCTAACAATGTTCCGCGTTCTTCACGCTTTGTTCTTGTTAAAACTGTTACTTCATCTCCAATATTTGCATCTTCCTGCAAATATCCTTTAACCCACAATTCCAGCGGTACCTGTTTTGTGTCGTCTGGAACCTGAGGGGCTCTTTGTGATGGTTCTAATACATTTCTGTGGATTAAAACCCATTCGCCTTTTTTTATCATTTAAAACACTTCCTTTTTAT
>NZ_CANG01001164.1:0-1141 GCF_000309315.1 Sedimentibacter sp. B4 | reverse complement strand
TCAGAAAGCTGTTTTATCATTTAATTCTTAATTCTTCACTCTTAATTATTAATTATTTAATAATTGAAGTAACAACTCCAGATCCAACTGTTCTTCCGCCTTCACGAATAGCGAATCTCAAACCTTCTTCAATTGCTATTGGGTGGATAAGTTCAACTATAAATCTTGAGTTATCTCCAGGCATACACATTTCTACACCTTCTTCAAGGTCGATTTGTCCTGTGATGTCTGTTGTTCTGAAGTAGAACTGAGGTCTGTATCCGTTAAAGAATGGAGTGTGTCTTCCACCTTCTTCTTTAGTTAATACGTATACTTCTGCATTGAATTTTGTATGTGGTGTGATTGAACCTGGTTTTGCAAGAACCTGGCCTCTCTGGATTTCATTTCTCTGAACTCCTCTTAAAAGAGCTCCGATGTTGTCTCCAGCTTGTGCCTGATCAAGCAACTTCTTGAACATTTCAACACCTGTACAAGTAGTTTCAGTTGGTTCTCATTAATCCAACGATCTGAATCTTATCCTGAACCTTCAATACTCCTCTTTCAACTCTTCCTGTTGCAACTGTTCCTCTTCCTGTAATAGAGAATACATCTTCTACTGGCATCAGGAATGGTTTGTCAATATCTCTTTCTGGTGTTGGTACCCAGTCGTCAACTGCTTGCATCAATTCAAGTATTTTATCTCCCCAAGGTCCTTGTGGATCTTCAAGAGCTTTTAATGCTGAACCTTTTACTATTGGAGTGTTGTCTCCGTCGAATTCATATTCTGAAAGAAGTTCTCTTACTTCCATTTCAACCAATTCGATTAATTCTGGATCGTCTACCATGTCTTCTTTGTTCAAGAAAACAACTAACTTAGGAACGCCAACCTGTCTTGAAAGAAGGATGTGCTCTCTTGTCTGTGGCATAGGACCATCAGCTGCTGATACAACTATGATACCGCCGTCCATCTGAGCTGCTCCAGTGATCATGTTCTTAACATAGTCAGCATGGCCTGGGCAGTCAACGTGTGCGTAGTGTCTGTTAGGAGTTTCATATTCAACGTGTGCTGTTGAAATTGTGATTCCTCTTTCTCTTTCTTCTGGAGCTTTGTCTATGTTTTCAAATGCTACAGCTTCTCCAGTACCATATCTTTCATGCAATG